>JACZUY010000217.1 GCA_022572945.1 Pseudomonadota bacterium | reverse complement strand
GCCGCGGCGGCCGGGCGTGCCGCGCCTTCGTCACCCGCGACGGGCTGTCGGCGAGCCTCGTCGACCCGGCCCTCGCGTGGCTGCGCGAACGGGGGTGCGCGCCGCGGTTCGGCGCCCGGCTGCGCGCCATCGGCTTCGACGGCCGGCGCGCCGCGGAGCTCGATTTCGGCGACCGCAAGGAGCGCTTGGGGGACGACGACGGCATCGTGCTCGCGGTGCCGCCGGCGCGCGCCGCCGAGCTGGTTCCGAACCTCACCGTGCCGCGGGCGAGCCGCGCCATCGTCAACGCCCATTTCCGGTTGTCGTCCCCCGCCGCGCTGCCCGAAGGCTCGCCCTTCGTCGGTCTCGTCGGCGGCCACGCGCAATGGCTGTTCCTGCGCGGCGACGTCGCCTCGGTGACGGTGAGCGCCGCCGACGCGATGCTCGACGACGACTCCGGGGAGCTCGCCGCGCTGCTGTGGGCCGACGCCGCCCGCGCCCTCGGCGTCGCCGCCGAGCCATTGCCGCCGTGCCGCGTCGTCAAGGAGCGCCGGGCGACGTTCGCCCAGACGCCCGAGGATGTCGCCCGCCGGCCGCCGGCCGAGACCGCCTATCGCAACCTGTTCCTCGCCGGCGACTGGACCGCCACCGGTCTGCCGGCGACGATCGAGAGCGCGGTTCTTTCGGGCCACACCGCGGCGCGGCTGGTCGAGCGCAGTCGGCGCTGAACCCCGCATACCGGCGAGCCCATGAATCGACTCAGCCTAATGTTCCCTCAGGCGCCGGGCGGGGCCATCCGGCCCCTTGGCTTTCGCGCCAGCGGGCGCGGCGCGCGGTCGGACACGAATAAGGGGACACAATACTTAATTGAAAAAAGTATTGTGTCCCCTTATTACCACCCCCATCGTCGGTGGTGACGACGGAGCGAATCACGTCACCCGGGAATCAATCAACCGGAAACGGTATCAGTCCCGAGCCATGGCGAGGCGCGGCACCGGCTGCTCGTTGATCGGCCAGTGCAGGATCGCCGCCGCCACGCCCAACGCCACGGATATCCACCAGACGGCGTCGTAGGATCCCACCGCGTCGTAGATGTAACCGCCGAGCCAGACGCCGAGGAAGCCGCCGACCTGGTGGCCGAGGAAGACGATGCCGAACAGCGTCGCCATGTAGCGCACACCGAAGATCTGCGCCACCAGCCCGCTGGTCAGCGGCACCGTCGACAGCCACAGAACGCCGATCGCCAGCGAGAACGCGAGAATCGACACGTCGCTCACCGGGACGAGCACGAAGATCGCGATGACCACCGAGCGCACGAAATATAGACCGCTCAACAGGTATTTCTTGCTGTATCGGCCGCCGAGCACCCCGGAAATATACGATCCCGCGATGTTGCCGAGGCCGATAAGCGCGAGCGCGGTCGCGCCCAATGCCGGCGCGGCGCCCTTATCGACAATGAACGCCGGCAGGTGCGTGGCGATGAAGAACACGTGGAAGCCGCAGACGAAGAACCCGGCGGTAAGGTACCAGAAGCCGCCGTGGACGCTGGCCTCGCGCACCGCCTCGCGCAGCGTTTGTTCGTCTTCGATGCGCGCCGCGCCGGTGGCCGGGCGGGCGAGCGCCGCGGCCAGCGGCACCATCGCGAACGACAGCGCCGCCAGCAAGGCCAGCGCCGTGACCCAGCCATAAGCCGACAGGAACGCCTGCCCCAACGGCACCATGAGGAGCTGGCCCGACGAGCCACCGGCGGCCCCGAGCCCGAGGAACAGGCTGCGCCGCCGCTCCGACACGCTGCGCCCGATCACCGCGAGGACGAGTGGGAACGCCGTGCCGCTGAGCGCGATACCGACAACGAAGCCGGCGCTGAACACGAGATCGAACGGGGTCGTGACCTGCGACATCAGGTAGACGCCGAACGCGTACATCGCGCCGCACAGCGCGATGACCCGGCCCGAACCGTACTTGTCGGCCACGGCGCCGGCGAACGGCTGCGCCAGCCCCCAGACCAGAACCTGCACGGCGATGGCAAAGGCGAAGCCCTCGCGGCCCCAGCCCAGATCGTCGGTCAGCGGCTGCAGGAACAGCCCGAAGCTCGAGCGGATGCCGAACGACAGCAGAAGCACGACCGTCCCGCAGACGAGAACGACGATCGGCGTGCGCCAGGAGGAACGATGCGTGACCCGAGGCGCCATTGGCCTGCAAGATGGGGCCTCGGCCACGCCTAGTCAACGCCGCCCGGGCGCCGCCCTCGGCGTTGCCGCCGGTCCTTGTGCCGGCCGTGATCATGTGCATGATGCGTCGCTGGCGAATCCCGCTAGGGCGTATTTTGTGCTAGCGGAGCCGGCCCATGTTCAAGGGATCGAAACCGGCGCTACCGAGGAGCCTCATGCCGATGCGGGCACGCGTGATGGTTCGGACGTTGCTCGGGATGTTGCTGGTGCCCGCGATCCTGGCGCCGCGGCCCGGCCTGGCCCAGTCCGGCGACGGTCCGGTGGTCGCGATCGTCGACGGCGAGCCGATCCACCGCGCCGAGGTGATGGCGGAGATGGGCACCCTGCCCGCCCATTACCGCGAGTTGCCGCTGGAGACGCTGTATCCGGTGGTGTTGAACCGGATCATCGACGCCCGCCTGTTGTTGGCCGAGGCACTGCGGCGCCGGCTGGACGAGGACCCGCGGGTGCGCCGGCGGATCGCCAGGATGCGCGACCGGCTGATCAAGGAAGAGTTGCTCGACCGCCATGTCAGGGCGAACGTGACCGAGGCGGCGGTCCGCGCCGGCTACCAGGATTATCTCACCGAGAACCCGGACAACGCCTCCGAGGCCGAGTTCCAGATAGCGCTGATGGCCGTCTTCCTTGATGGGAAATCGCTTCCACTTCGGCGCCGTTCGGTCCAGGTACTCGAGCGTCTCGCCCAGCACGCAACTGTCAATGACCATGCGCACGATGCCGAAGCTGCCGCCCAGGACTTGCACGCTGACGTACTTGCGATCCAGCGGCAAAAAGGGGGAACGGAGCGTGCCGTTGAGTCGGTCGGAGAGGGCATGCGTGTACAGCCCGGCGGGATAGATGCCGGTCAGTACGGCGTCGCCGGTCGGCGCCACGGAAAACGCTCCCGGACCGGAAGCCCCGTCGTGCAGACCGATGCCGCTGGTTTCCCACCCGTGATGATCGTTCGTGCTGAATTGCCCCCACGGATCGAACTTTTCAGCCGTCGCGCGCGTGCGCTCCTTGTGGGCTTGGCGAACCTGTTCGGCGAGTTGCCCCCACGTGGCCCGGAGGGTTTCGGCGTTGACCTTATCGAGCCCGGCCAATCGCTGGAGGATGGACACCGGATCGTCG
>JACZUY010000216.1 GCA_022572945.1 Pseudomonadota bacterium | reverse complement strand
ATCGTGCTTTCAAGCCACGTCAAATTTCAAACTGATACCGGCGAGCCCATGAATGGGCTCGCCTTTTTTCCCTCAGGCGCCGGGCGGGGCCACCCGGCCCCTTGGCCTTCGCGCCAGGGGGCGTGGCGCGCAGTCACGCGTGCTGCCGAGCCGATGATGATATGTTCATCGGCTCGGCGGGACTGACAGCCGCCGGCGGCTCGCCTATCATGGCGGCAGACATGGCGCGCAAGGCAAAGCTTGAAGAGCGCATCGCCGACGCCGCGATCGACCTCGCCGAGGAGATCGGCTGGGGCAGCCTGCGGTTGCGGCTCGTCGCCGAGCGGCTCGGCGTCCCGCTCAGCGACGTGCTGGCGCACTACCGCGACCTCGACGCGGTCGCCGACGCGTGGTTCGGCCGCGCGTGGAAGGCGATGCTCGCGGCCCCGCCGAAGGGCTTCGCCGCGCTCCCCGCCGCCGAGCGGATTCACATCGTCATGATGCGCTGGTTCGACGCGCTCGAGCCCCACCGGCGGGTCACCGGCGAGATGCTGGCGGCCAAGGCGCACCCACCGCACCCGCACCACTGGGCGCCGATGATCTTCAACCTGTCGCGCACCATCCAGTGGCTGCGCGAGGCCGCGATCCTCGACGCCGGCGGCCGGCGCAGGCAGGTCGAGGAGATCGGGCTGTCGGCGCTGTTCCTCGCCACCCTGCGCTGCTGGCTCGGCGACGGGACGCCCGATCAGGAGCGAACCCGCGCCTTCCTCGCCCGCCGCCTCGACCGCGCCGACAGGTTGATGGCGCGGCTGTGGCCGCCCGAGGCCGGCGAAGGCGCCTGACGCCCGCCCGCTCCGGGCCGGCGATCACGAATACCGCCGAGCGCGCCGTATCGATCGCAACAAGCGGGGCGCCGCGCCCCTTGGCGCGAAAGCCAAGGGGCCGGATGGCCCCGCCCGGCGCTTGAGGGAACATAGGCGAGCCCATTCATGGGCTCGCCGGCATAAGCGTGCACGGCGGCGGCCGCGAAATTCGATTGACAGACCTTTCGACTCGCTATTAAATCACCGCCAGCGCCGATTTGACCATTCAGATTGCGGGCGCTCAACAAATGCAGCTAAAGCGACGTCGGACATCCGCCCAGCTTAGCTGCGGCGGATTTTTTATTCGGCCCGGTCCGGCCGTGAGGGTGGCTGATCCGCCCCGGACCCGCGGGACTTTGATGGGCAGCTTGCGCCGCGTCACCAATCGCTAAAGCGCCACGGGGAGCGATCTCCGTGGGCCCATGCAACGGAGCCAACGGAGGTCGAGCGATGCCATTCGACGCCCCCACTCCCCGCGCCGCCGCGCCCGAGCCGCTGGCGCGCGCTTCCGACACCGAGGAATTCCGCGACGCCCTGGCGCTCTACCGCTCGGGCAAGTGGGACGACGAGCGCTGGACCGCGTTTCGCCTGCGCTTCGGCGTCTACGGCCAGCGCCAGCCGGGCGTCCAGATGGTGCGCATCAAGGTTCCCGGCGGCATCCTGCCGGCCGCGGCGGCGCGCGCGATCGCCCGCGTCAACCGCACCTACGCCAAGGGCGACGTCCACATCACCACGCGCCAGGCCTTCCAGATCTATTTCGTCGATCTCGACGACGCGCCGGCGCTGATGGCGGAGCTTCAGGAAGCCGGGCTGACGACGCGCGAGGCGTGCGGCAACACGATTCGCAATATGAACAGTTGCGCGCTCGCCGGCGTCTGCCCGCGCGAGCACGTCGACGCCGGCAAGGTCGCCGAGCGGCTGGCGCGGAGCTGGATCCGCCACCCGCTGGTCCAGCACATGCCGCGCAAGTTCAAGGTCTCGGTCTCGGGCTGCGCCACCGATTGCGGCGCCGCCTCGATCCACGACCTCGGCCTCGTCGCCATCGAAAAGGACGGCAAACAGGGCTTCCGGGTTTACGCCGGCGGCGGTCTCGGCGGCGTGCCGCGGACCGCGATCCCGGTCGCCGACTTCGTCACCGAAGATGAGCTTCCCGCCGTGCTCGAGGCGCTGGTGCGGCTGCATCAACGCTACTCGAACCGCAAGACCCGCGCCGCCGCCCGCATCAAGTTCGTGGTCAAGCGCTTCGGCGAGGAGAAGTTCCGCGCGCTGTTCACCGAGGAGTTCGAGCGCGCCAAGACGCTGCCGCAGCGCCCATGGGAGCCGCTCGAATGGCGCCAGCCGATCGATGCGCCCGAGCCGCGCTCACCGGGCGGCGTGGTCTGGCAGCACGACGGCCGGATGAGCGTCGTCGTCAGCCCGACGCTGGGTCTGCTTTCGTCGGACCAGCTCGAGGGGCTTGCCGACATCGCCGAGCGCCACGCCTTCGACGGCCTGCGCACGACGCGCGAGCAGAACATCGCGATTCTCGGAATCGAACCCGAAATCGTCGACGAGGTGGTCGCGGCGGTGCGTGCGCTCGGTCTGCCGGTCGAAGACGAGATCGGCGACGTGCCCGACGTGGTCTCCTGCCCGGGCACCTCGACGTGCCGCATCGGCATCACCAACTCGCAGAGCTTCAGCCGCGAGATCCTCGACCTGGTGCGCAACTACAAGCCGCTGCCCGAGGTCCGCGTGCGCATGTCCGGCTGCCACAATTCCTGCGGCCTGCACCACGTCGGCGACTTCGGGTTCCGCGGCATGGGCAAGAAGATCAACGGCAGGCACGCGCCGCACTACCAGATCTTCATCGGCGGGAACCCGCGCGAGCAGGGCGCCATCGGCCTCAGCGGGCCAATCGTGCCGGCGCTCCACGCCAAGGACGCGCTCAAGCTCCTGTTGGACGGTTACGCCAACGGCCGCCAAAACGGCGAGGGCGTGCGCGCGTGGGCGCTCCGCCTCGGCAAGAAGGGTCTCGTCGAGTTGCTCGCGCCGCTCGAGGAGCGGATCGCGGCGAGCGACGAAAACCTCTTCATCGACTGGGGCCACGCGGAAGAGTTCGAACCGCCGTCGATCACCCAGGGCGAATGCGCCGCCGGCTTCGCGATTGACAACCTCTATCGCGACCTCGCCGACGACGGACTCATCGACCTCGACCGGGCGATCATCGCCAACCGGCGCGAGGCGACGTTCGAGAGCGGCCGCCGCGGCGTCGCCCACGCCGCGCGCCGCCTGCTGTCGCGCGTCGGGGCCGAGGTCACCGACGACGACGGCCCGGCGGAGGTCGTGGCCAAGCTGCGCGCGGCTTTCGCCGGCGACGGCGAGGTGATCGACGGCCTCGACGGGATAGACGCGGCCGAGGCAGGCGCCAACGGCGACCTCGACGCCTACCGCGAGGCGGTGGCGCTGTTCATCGACACGGTCGGCGAGATCGTCAAGAAACCGCTCGC
>JACZUY010000055.1 GCA_022572945.1 Pseudomonadota bacterium | reverse complement strand
ACGCCGCCTGCGACGCCCGCTTCGCGGCCATGGTCGAGCGCGGCGCGCTCGACGAGGTGGCGGCGCTCGATGGGTTGGGGCTCGACCCCGGCCTGCCGGCGATGAAGGCGCTGGGCGTGCCCGAGCTGCGCCGCCACCTCGGCGGCGCGCTGAGCCTGGACGACGCGATTGTTGCGGCGCAGAAAGCAACCCGCAATTACGCCAAGCGGCAGCTCACCTGGTTTCGCCGCCAGATGACCGGCGCGCGCGTCTATGAAACAAAGTACTCGGATAGGCTGGCGGCGCGCATCGTCGGTGAAACCCGCCGGTTTCTGTTGACCGAAGTGTAGGGAACATCTAGTTTCCAAGGCTTTCGGGCACCCCGGTCACGGTGGTGCAGCGGGGTTGTGTGCGCGATCGGGTGCCGATTTCGTTCGTTGCAGTGCAGCGCACGCCCGCGTCAGGAGGGACGAGACGTGGCCAGTACGGAGATGACCGGCGCGGAAATGGTGGTCAAGGCCCTGCTCGACCAGGGCGCGGACCTCATATTCGGCTATCCCGGCGGCGCCGTCCTTCCGATCTACGACGCCATCTTCAAGCAGAACGAGCTCAGGCACATCCTGGTGCGGCACGAGCCCGCGGCGGTGCACGCGGCCGAGGGCTTCGCGCGGACGACCGGCAAGGTCGGCGTGGTGCTGGTGACCTCGGGCCCGGGCGCGACCAACTGCGTCACCGGGCTCACCGACGCGCTGATGGACAGCATCCCGGTGGTCTGTCTCACCGGCCAGGTGCCGACGCACCTGATCGGCAACGACGCCTTCCAGGAGGCCGACACCGTCGGCATCACGCGCCCCTGCACCAAGCACAACTATCTGGTCAAGCGCGTCGAGGATCTCTCGCGCGTCATCCACGAGGCGTTCTACGTGGCCAGGACCGGACGGCCCGGCCCGGTGGTCGTCGACATTCCCAAGGACGTGGTCATCGCCACCGGCAAATACACCGGCAACGGCCACGTCAAGCACCGCTTCTATGCGCCCCGGGTCAAGGGTGACCGCGCGCGCATCGAGGAGGCGGTCGAGCTTCTGGCCGCGGCCAAGCGGCCGATCATTTACGCCGGCGGCGGCGTCGTCAACTCGGGCACCGCCGCGTCGCAGCTGTTGACCAACTTCGCGCGCATGACCGGCTTCCCGGTGACGCTGACGGTTATGGGCCTCGGCGTCTTCCCCGCGTCCGACAAGCAGTTCCTCGGCATGCTCGGCATGCACGGCACCTGCGAAGCCAACATGGCGATGTCCGAGTGCGACGTGATGGTCGCGGTCGGCGCACGATTCGACGACCGCATCACCGGCCGGCTCGACGAGTTCTCCAAAGGCTCGAAAAAGATTCACATCGACATCGACCCTTCGTCGATCAACAAGAACGTGCTGATCGACGTGCCCATCATCGGCGACGTCGGCCATGTGCTCGAGGACATGATCAAAATCTGGAAGGCCAAGCAGCACCGGCCCGACGCCAAGGCGCTCGACGCGTGGTGGAAGCGGATCGACGCGTGGCGCGAACGCGACAGCCTGCGCTACACCAACTCGACCAAGGTGATCAAGCCGCAGTACGCGCTCGAGCGGCTGTACGAGCACACCAAGGACCGCGACGCCTACTTCACCACCGAGGTCGGCCAGCATCAGATGTGGGCGGCGCAGTTCCTAAAGTTCGACAAGCCCAACCACTGGATGACCTCGGGCGGGCTCGGCACCATGGGCTATGGACTGCCGGCGGCGGTGGGCGTGCAGTTCGCCCATCCCGACGCGCTGGTCATCGACGTCGCCGGCGAGGCTTCGGTGCTGATGAACATCCAGGAGATGTCGACCATCGCCCAGTACCGCCTGCCGGTGAAGGTGTTCATCATGAACAACCAGTACATGGGCATGGTGCGCCAGTGGCAGGAGTTCTTCCACGGCGGACGCTACTCGGAAACCTACATGGACTCGCTGCCCGACTTCGTCAAACTCGCCGAATCGTTCGGCGCCGTGGGCCTGCGCGCCACCAAGCCGGACCAGGTCGACGACGTGATCAAGGAGATGATCTCGACCAAGGGCGCGGTCGTCGTCGACATGGTGATCGACCCGGCCGAGAACGTGTACCCGATGATTCCGGCGGGCGCGGCGCATTACGACATGAAGTTCGGTCCCGACGAGGAGATCGAGGAGCAGTCGGAAGACGAGGGCATGGTCCTCGTCTGAGGCGCCGCCGCACAAAGGGGAGACGAGATGTTGGCGTCAGGCGGGAGGCAGCGCTGATGTCCGCGCGGGAGAGCGTCGCGGAACCGGGCGCAAGCCACACCATCGCGATTCTGGTCGACAACGAGGCGGGGGTCCTCGCCCGCGTCGTCGGCCTGTTCTCGGGCCGCGGTTACAACATCGACAGCCTGACGGTCGCCGAGGTTGATCCCGAAGAGACCCTGTCGCGCATTACCATCGTCACCTCGGGAACGCCGATGGTGATCGAGCAGATCAAGGCGCAGCTCGACCGGCTGGTGCCGGTGCACAAGGTGAGCGACCTCACCATCGAAGGCCCCCATGTCGAGCGCGAGCTGGCGCTGATCAAGATGAGCGGCACCGGCGAGAAGCGCGTCGAATCGCTGCGCATCGCCGACATCTTCCGCGCCCGCGTGGTCGACAGCACGAGCGAGTCCTTCGTGTTCGAGATGACCGGCAATTCGGCCAAGCTCAACGCCTTCATCAACCTGATGGTGCCTTTGGGCCTGGTCGACGTGTCGCGGACCGGCGTCGTCGGCATCTCGCGCGGCGCCAAGCCGCTCTGACGAAACCGACAACGACGGGGAAAGCCCCGGGAGGAACCATCGATGCGCGTCTATTACGATCGCGACGCCGACGTCAACCTGGTCAAGGCCAAAAAGGTGGCGATCATCGGCTACGGCAGCCAGGGTCACGCCCACGCCAACAATCTGCGCGACTCGGGCGTCGCGGATATCGTCGTCGCGCTGCGCCCGGGATCGGGCAGCGCGCCCAAGGCGGAAGCCGCCGGCTTCACCGTGATGACGCCGGCCGAGGCCGCCAAATGGGCCGACGTGGTGATGGTGCTGGCCCCCGACGAGCTCCACAGCGCGCTCTACGCCAACGACCTCGGCGACAACATGAAGGAAAACGCCGCGCTCGCCTTCGCCCACGGCTTCAGCATCCACTTCAACCTGATCGAGCCGCGCGCCGACCTCGATATCTTCATGGTCGCGCCCAAGGGACCGGGGCACACGGTGCGCGCCGAGTTCGAGCGCGGCGCCGGCGTGCCGTGCCTGCTCGCGGTGCAGCAGGACGCCAGCGGCGCGGCGCACGAGATCGGCCTGTCCTACGCCGCGGCGATCGGCGGCGGCCGCGCCGGCATCATCGAGACCACCTTCCGCGAAGAGTGCGAAACCGACCTGTTCGGCGAGCAGGTGGTCTTGTGCGGCGGGCTCACCTCGCTCATCCAGGCGGCGTACGAGACACTGATCGAGGCCGGCTACGCGCCCGAGATGGCGTATTTCGAATGCGTCCACGAGGTCAAGCTGATCGTCGACCTGATTTACGAGGGCGGCATCGCCAACATGCGCTACTCGGTTTCGAACACCGCCGAGTACGGCGACTACACGCGCGGCCCCCGCATCATCGACGACCGCGTGCGCGAGTCGATGAAAGAGGTGCTCGCCGACATCCAGTCGGGCCGCTTCGCGCGCGAATGGGTGCTTGAGAACCAGGCCGGCCAAGCCAGCTTCAAGGCGATGCGCCGGCGCGCCGCCGAGCACGGGATCGAGGCGATGGGCGAGAAGCTGCGCGGCATGATGCCGTGGATCGCCGAGCGCCGCCTCGTCGACAAGAGCAAGAACTAGGGCGCGATAGCCGGGACCGCGCGCATCGCGACTTTTGCCGCCCGGCCATTGCGGCCATAAACCGCTGGCTTTTTGCCGGCGTTTTCATCTATTGTTAGCCGGCTTGCTCTAAGTTTGGGTTGCGGAGCCTTTCATTTAACGCTTGTTTCGAGTAGACGGCCCGATGATGCAAACGACGACCGACGCCTCGGCTTGCAGTTTCGCGCGCGCTTGCGGGCGGAACCGGGTCGCGTGCGTGCTTGCCGATCGTCCGTTCGGGCCGGCGCTCGGCGAGGTCCTTCGACTTACCGGCCCCTGAGCGGAGAGATGCCGCCGTCGCGGCCGTTCAGGGGAGTTCGACTCGCATTATGCAACCGAACTTGAGTTGAGAAGGACCAGTCAAATGTCTACGTCTACGGACAAGAACCGAGTCATCATATTCGACACCACCTTGCGTGACGGCGAGCAGTCGCCGGGCGCGTCGATGAACATCGACGAAAAGGTGCGCATCGCCGAGTTGCTCGAACGCATGGGCGTCGACGTCATCGAGGCCGGATTTCCGATCGCGTCGAACGGCGATTTCGTCTCCGTGAACGAAATCTCGAAGCGGGTGAAGGGCGCGATCGTGTGCGGGCTCGCCCGCGCCCACAAACGCGACATCGACCGCTGCGCCGACGCGCTCGAGCCGGCGTCGCGCAAGCGCATCCATACCTTCATCTCGACCAGCGCGCTGCACATGAAATACAAGCTCCAGATGGAGCCCGAGGACGTGCATCAGGCGGTGATCGACAGCGTCAGCCACGCGCGCCGGTTCTCGGACGATGTCGAATGGAGCCCGGAGGACGGTTCGCGCACCGAGCACGACTTCCTGTGCCGCTGTGTCGAATCGGCGATCGACGCCGGGGCGACCACGATCAACATTCCCGACACCGTCGGCTACGCCACGCCCGACGAGTTCGCCGGGCTCATCGAAATGCTGCGCAACCGGGTGCCCAATATCGACAAGGCGATCATCTCGGTCCACTGCCATAATGATCTGGGTCTCGCGGTGGCCAACTCGCTCGCCGCGGTCTGCGCCGGCGCGCGCCAGGTCGAGTGCACCGTCAACGGCCTTGGCGAGCGCGCGGGCAACGCGGCGATGGAAGAGATCGTCATGGCGCTGCGCACGCGGCCCGACCGATTGCCCTACACCACGGGCGTCAACTCCGAGTACATCACCAAGGCCTCGCGACTGGTCGCGGGCATCACCGGCGTCGTCGTCCAGCCGAACAAGGCGATCGTCGGCGCCAACGCCTTCGCCCACGAGGCGGGAATCCATCAGGACGGCATGCTCAAGCACTCGGGCACTTACGAGATCATGACGCCCGAGTCGGTCGGCCTGGTCAAATCGACGCTGGTCATGGGCAAGCACTCGGGCCGCCACGCGTTCAGGAAAAAGCTCGAGGAGCTGGGCTGCGAGCTCGGCGACAACGCGTTCCAGGAGGCGTTCCACCGCTTCAAGGAGCTCGCCGACAAGAAGAAGGAGATCTTCGACGAGGATCTCATCGCCATCGTCGACGACGCGGTCGGGCACGGCGAGAATCGCATCAAGTTCGTGTCGCTGCACGTGGTGTGCGGCTCGACCGGTCCCCAGCAGGCCGAGCTCACGCTCGACATCGACGGCGAGCAAAGCACCCACAAGGCCACGGGAAACGGTCCGGTCGACGCCACGTTCAACGCCATCGGCGTGCTGTTTCCGCACCAGGCGAGGTTGCAGCTCTATCAGGTTCACGCGGTGACCGGCGGGACCGACGCCCAGGCCGAGGTGACCGTGCGGCTCGAGGGGAACGGGCGGATCGTCAACGGCCATGGCGCCGACACCGACACGCTGGTGGCCTCGGCGCGCGCCTATGTCAGCGCCTTGAACAAGCTCGCGGCGAAGCGGGAAAAGACCGTGCAAACGGCGCTTTCCGCGTGAGCGCGGGCCGGGGGATCGCTATTATGCACACGGGGCCGCCGAAGCGACGACGCCCGGCGGCCCGCGGGGGGAAGGGGTAAGTTGAGAGCAGGAATATTTTCGCGTTTGCTCGGCATGATGTCGGCCGATATGGCGATCGACCTCGGCACCGCCAACACCCTGGTCTACGTCAAGGGCGGCGGCGTCGTCCTCAACGAGCCGTCGGTGGTCGCCATCGTCAATTATCGCGGCAAGAAGCAGGTGCTCGCGGTCGGCGAGGAGGCCAAGCAGATGCTCGGCCGCACACCCGGCAACATCGAGGCGATCCGGCCACTGCGCGACGGCGTGATCGCCGATTTCGAGGTCGCCGAGGAGATGATCAAGCACTTCATTCGCAAGGTGCACAACCGTCGCAGCTTCGCCAGTCCGCTGGTCATCGTCGCGGTGCCGTCGGGCTCGACCGCGGTCGAGCGGCGCGCCATCCAGGAATCCGCCGAAAGCGCGGGGGCGAGGCGCGTCTTCCTCATCGAGGAGCCGATGGCCGCGGCGATCGGCGCCGGCCTGCCGGTCACCGAGCCCACCGGCTCGTTGGTGGTCGACATCGGCGGCGGCACCACCGAGGTGGCGGTGCTGTCGCTCGGCGGCATCGTCTATGCGCGCTCGGTGCGCGTCGGCGGCGCCAAGATGGACGAGGCGATCATCAGTTACATCCGCCGCAACCACAACCTGCTCGTCGGCGAGAGCAGCGCCGAACGCATTAAAGAGAAAATCGGCTCGGCCTCCCAGCCCGATGACGGCGACGGCGCCGTGATGAAGATCAGGGGCCGCGACCTGATGAACGGCGTGCCCAAGGAGCTGATCATAAGCCAGCGGCAGATCGCCGAGAGCCTGACCGAACCGGTGGGGGCGATCATCGAGGCGGTGAAGGTGGCGCTCGAACAGACGCCGCCCGAGCTCGCCGCCGACATCGTCGACAAGGGCATCGTGCTGACCGGCGGCGGCGCGCTCCTCGGCAATCTCGACCTCGTGCTGCGCAACGCCACAGGGCTCGCGGTTTCCATCGCCGACGAGCCGCTGTCGTGCGTCGCGCTCGGCACCGGCCGTTGCCTCGAGGAGATGAAGACGCTCAAGCACGTGTTGTACAATCAGTTCGAGTAAGCGCCGGAATACCGCGGAAGCAATTCAAGGGGGCGCTCGAACGTCGCGACCTGAGAGGACGGCGTGAGGCTACAGGACAGTCGGATGGCGCGTCTGGCCCTGCCCGTGAAGGGCTGGGTCCAACGCTTTGGCTTCCTCCTGCTGGTTGGCGTCTCGATCGGCCTGATGATTTTGGGCCGGGCCGAGTCGCGCATCGTCGAGCAGCTGCGCATCGCCGTCACCGACGCCATGGCGCCGGTTCTCGACGTCGTCTCGCGGCCCACGGCGGCCGTCGCCGCCCTGGCCGAGGAGATCGACGCGCTCGTCAACCTGCGCAGCGAGAACGCGCGGCTGCGCCAGGACAACGAACGGCTCAGGCAGTGGCACGCGGCGGCGCGCGCGCTCGAGCGTCAGAACGCCGTGTACGCGACGCTGCTCAACGTGGTCGGGGATCCGCGCCCGGCGTTCATCACCGCGCGGGTGATCGCCGACGCCGGCGGCGCCTTCGTCCGCACCCTGCTGCTCAACGCGGGCGCGCGCGACGGCGTGCGCAACGGGCAGGCGGTGATCGATGGCGACGGCCTCGTCGGCCGGGTCGTCGAGACCGGCCGGCGCAGCGCGCGCATCCTGCTGATCACCGACCTCAACTCGCGAATTCCGGTGGTCGTCGAATCGACGCGCGTGCCGGCGATCCTCGCCGGCGACAACTCCGACCGCCCGCGGCTCACGTTCCTTCCGGTCGGCGTCGCGGTCGAACCGGGCGAGCGGATCGTCACCTCCGGCCAGGGCGGCAGGCTGCCGCCGGGATTGCCGGTCGGCGAAGTGTTCAGCCTCAGCGACGGCGTCGCCGGGGTGCGGCCGTTCGTCGATTGGCATACGCTCGAGTACCTGCGGGTGCTCGACTACGCGCTGCCCGGCGCTCTGCCGTCGACGCGCCCCGCGGGGCGGGCGGGCCCGCTGCGGTGACGCTCGACTTCTGGCATCGCTTCGACCGGGCGGTGCGCGGCCTGACGCCGCTCGCGCTGACGCTGTTGCTGGCGCTGTTGAGCGTGGTCCCGTTGCGCATTCCCGGCTTCGCCCCGATCACGCCGGCGCTGACCGTGATCGCGGTCTATTACTGGAGCATCTACCGGCCCGACCTTTTGCCGCTGATCGCCATCTTTCTCGTCGGCATCTTCCAGGACGCGCTTGGCGGTACGCCGCTGGGCTCGAGCTCGCTGGTGCTGCTCCTGGTGCAGGCGGTGGTCGTGGCGCAGCGCCGCTTCTTTCACGGCAAGACGTTCCTCGTCGAGTGGTGGGGTTTCATGCTGGTGGCGCCCGGCGCGTTGCTTGCCGGCTGGATCCTCGCCTCGCTGTATTTCGGCGCGGTGGTGACGCCGAAGCCGCTGGGGTTCCAGCTGTTGCTGACCATCGCGCTATACCCGTGCCTCACCTGGTTGCTCGCCCGCGTCCAGCAACGCCTCTTGCAGCACGCGTGACATGCCGCACCGCGATCTCGAACGCATCAAGACCTTCAACCGCCGTACCGCGCTGTTGGCAGGAGGCAAGCTGGTGCTGCTTTCGGCGCTGGTGGGGCGGCTTTATTACCTCCAGGTGGTGCAGTCGGACCGCTACGCCATGCTGGCCGACGAGAACCGCATCAGCATCCGGCTGCTGCCGCCGCCCCGCGGGCGCATCTTCGACCGCCTCGGCGAGCTTCTCGCCGCCAACCGGCTCAACTACCGCGTGGTGCTGATCGCCGAGCAGACGCCGAGCGTCGAGGCGACCCTCGAGACGCTCGGCAAGCTCATTCCAATCGGTGAGCGCGACGTTCGCCGGGTGCTGCGCGATATCCACCGCAGGCGCGCATTCGTGCCGATTACGGTACGCGACAACCTGAGCTGGACCGAGGTCTCGCGGGTCGAGGTCAACGCCCCCGATCTTCCGGGTATCGTGATCGACGTGGGTCAGAGGCGCGAGTATCCGTTGGGCGCGACGGCGGCGCACGTCACCGGCTACGTCGCCGCGGTCTCGGAATCCGAGCTCACCGGCGACCCGCTGCTCGAGCTGCCGGGCTTCCAGATCGGCAAGAGTGGGATCGAGAAGGCGTACGACCTCGCGTTGCGCGGCAAGGCCGGCAACAGCCAGGTCGAGGTCAACGCCTTCGGTCGCGTGATCCGCGAGCTGTCGCGCAACGGAGGACAGCCGGGCGACGACCTCGTCCTCACCCTCGACGCCGGCCTGCAACGCTACGTCGCCGACCGTCTCGCCGGCAAGAGCGCGGCGGCGGTGGCGCTCGACATTCACACCGGCGACGTGCTGGCGCTGACCTCGTCTCCGAGCCACGACCCCAACGGCTTCACCGAGGGCTTGTCGCGCGCCGCGTGGCAGCGCCTCGTCGGCAATCCGCGCAAGCCGTTGCTCAGCAAGGCGATCGCCGGTCAGTACCCGCCGGGCTCGACATTCAAGATGATCGTCGTGCTCGCGGCGCTCGAGAGCGGCGCGCTGACGCCGCAGCACCGCGTCACCTGCACCGGCGAGATCGAGTTCGGCGACCGCAAATTCCATTGCTGGAAGCGTGGCGGCCACGGCACGCTGGCGATGCTCGAGGCGATCGAGCAATCGTGCGACGTCTATTTCTATGACATCTCTCTCCGCGTCGGCGTCGACCGGATCGCCGCGATGGCGCGCCGGTTCGGCCTCGGCGAACCAACCGGGATCGATCTTGCGGGCGAGCTTGCTGGGCTGGTGCCCGACCGCGACTGGAAGCTCGCCACCTACGACGCCCGCTGGCAGCGGGGCGAGACGCTCGTCACCGGCATCGGCCAGGGCTACATGCTGGCGACGCCGTTGCAGCTCGCGGTGATGACGGCGCGTCTCGCGAATGGCGGCAAGGCCGTTACCCCGCGCCTCGTGCGCGTCACGGAGGGGAGCGACGAACCCGAGATCGCCGACCTCGGCATCTCGGCGGCGTCGCTCAAGATCGTCACCGAGGGCATGAGGCGGGTGGTGAACAGCCCGCGCGGCACGGCGTACAAGGCGCGGATCGATGATGCGGCGATGGCGATGGCGGGCAAGACCGGCACCTCGCAAGTGCGCCGGATCGGCAAGAGCGAGCGGCTCAGCGGCGTGCGCAGGAACGAGGACCGGCCGTGGGACGAGCGCGACCACGCGCTGTTCGTCGCCTTTGCGCCCGTCCGGGCGCCGCAGTACGCGGTCGCCGTGGTGGTCGAGCACGGCGGTTCGGGCTCGCGCGTCGCGGCGCCGATCGCGCGCGATATCCTGCGCGAGACCCAGCGGCGCGACCCGGCGCGCGCCGGCGGGGCCGGGCGCGTCGCCACAGCCCCGCCGCGTCCCGGAGACGCTTAGGCGATGGCGCGCTTTCCCGGCCTGAGCAACTTCGAGAAGTCGGTGGGCGCCAAGCTCCGGCAGGTCACCTGGGGCCTGGTGCTGCTGTTGTGCCTGTGCGCCGGCATCGGCTACGCCATGCTGTACTCGGCCGCGAACGGCAGCCCCGAGCCGTGGGCGTGGCGGCACGTGGTTCGCTTCGCCGCCGGCTTGGTGTTGATGCTCGGCATCGCGGTCATCGACATTCGTCTGTGGCTGCGCATCGCCTACCCGGTGTACGCCGTGGCGCTGGGCTTGCTCACGTTCGTCGAATTCTTCGGCGTCAGCGGCTTCGGGGCGCAGCGCTGGCTCGACTTGTGGCTGTTCCAGCTGCAGCCGTCGGAGGTGATGAAGATCGCGCTGGTGCTGGCGCTCGCGCGCTGCTTCCACGGCCTCACGCACCAGGAGGTGCACCGGCCGGTCATGCTCGTGCTGCCGCTTGTCCTGGTGCTGGCGCCGGCCACACTGGTGCTGCGCCAGCCCGACCTCGGGACGGCGATCCTGTTGCTGATGTCGGGCGGCGCGTTGTTCTTCGTCGCCGGGGTCAGGCTGTGGGCGTTCGGAGCGGCGCTGGCGGCCGGGCTCGCGGCGATCCCGCTCGGCTGGCCGTTCCTGCACGACTATCAGAGGGAACGCATCCTCACCTTCCTCAATCCCGAGCGCGACCCGCTGGGCGCCGGCTATCACATCCTGCAATCGAAGATCGCGCTGGGCTCGGGCGGCATGTTCGGCAAGGGCTTCCTTGCCGGCACCCAGAGTCACCTGAGCTTCCTGCCTGAGCGGCAAACCGACTTCATCTTCACCATGCTCGCCGAAGAGTTTGGGCTCGTCGGCGGGCTGACGCTTCTGGGACTTTACGTCCTGATCATGATCTACGGCATCGCCATCAGCCTGCGCTCGACCAGCCATTTCGGGCGGCTCCTCGGCATCGGCGTCACCGCGACCTTCTTCGTCTACGTGTTCATCAACATGGCGATGGTGACCGGGCTGATTCCGGTGGTCGGGGTGCCGCTGCCGATGGTTTCGTACGGCGGCACCGCGCTGATGACGCTGATGATCGGGCTGGGGCTGCTGATCGGCGTCTACATCCACCGCGACGTGGCGATACCGCGCCGCCCGGGCGCCGTGGTGTGAGCCCCCCGGCGCCCCGCCCCGGGGGGCGCTATCGACAAAACCGGAGCGCTTTGATATACGGCGCCGCAGCGTTCACGGGCGCATAGCTCAGTTGGTAGAGCAGCTGACTCTTAATCAGCGGGTCCGGGGTTCGAATCCCCGTGCGCCCCCCATATCTCTCAAGGCGTGGTGATCGAGTAGGGGCCTCGAACGTTGCCCCCGTGATTTCCCCGCGTGTTGCCGGACCGTTCCGGACCGTTCCGGACTCGTGCGTCGTGTGGGGAATTTCCCGCGCGCTGAAAAACGTTTTGTTTTCAATGAGGTAGTGGTGCCGTCGCAGAGGATTGAACTCTGGACCTCATCCTTACCAAGGATGCGCTCTACCACTGAGCTACGACGGCCTTGAGCGGCGCGGCGCACCATGCCACAGTGCCGAATCCGGCGCAAGCCGCCGCGCGGCGAGGGGGCGCGATGGCGCCAGATCGTGAACCTGACGACAGCGAAGCCGGCGCCGCGACGCCGGCGAGGCGAGGCGAGCGCGAGGAGCGTCTCGCCGCGGCGCTGCGCGAGAACCTGCGCCGGCGCAAGCAACAGCAGAAGTCGCGGCCCGCGCCCCCCGGCGCCGGGCGCGGGCGCGCGGCGCGATAGATCGGGCCGCGCGGCTTGAGCCGCGCCCGCTGTTTCGAGTAAAAGGACGCAGCCTAGAGCGTAATCCGAACGATTCCATTCGCTCGGATTACGCGCCAGCCCGCGACTGCGGGCCGCCGCTCCTGCGGCGGAAGCCCGCGTGGCGATTGAACGCAGTTCACCTTTGCTGTGTAAAGGTGAACGAATAATGCTCTAGCAGCCGGAGCCCGCGTCCGATGAATTTTCCCGCCGAAACGATGGTCCGCCGCCGCGCACGCGCGGGGGCGGCGCGGCAATCAGGTAAGGCTCGGGGCATGGACCAGATCCGCATCCGCGGCGGCCCGCCGCTCGAAGGCGTCATCCACGTCAGCGGGGCGAAGAACGCGGCCTTGACGCTGATGGTGGCGAGCCTGCTGACCGACGAGACCGTCACCCTCGGCAACCTTCCGCAACTGGCCGATATCGCGACTCTCGCGAACCTTCTGCGCGAGCTCGGCGTGTCGCTGGCGAGCGACGGCGACGCGGCCGGCGGCGGCAATGCCGGCCGGGCGCTGTCGCTCAACGCCGCCGAGATCACCGGCACCACCGCCCCTTACGACCTGGTGCGCAAGATGCGGGCCTCGATCCTCGTGCTCGGCCCCCTGGTCGCGCGCTGCGGCCACGCCCGGGTGTCGCAGCCCGGCGGTTGCGCCATCGGCAACCGCCCGGTGGACCTGCACCTCAAGGGCCTGCAGCAGCTCGGCGCCGAGATCGAGCTCGACGACGGCTATATCGTCGCCGCCGCGCCGCGCGGGCTCGCCGGCGCACACGTCCGGTTCCCCGTCGTCTCGGTCGGCGCCACCGAGAACCTGCTCATGGCGGCGTGCCTGGCCAAGGGCGAAACGGTGCTTTCCAACGCCGCGCGCGAGCCCGAGGTGTGCGACCTCGCGCGCTGCCTCGTGGCGATGGGCGCGCGGATCGACGGCATCGGCACCGACCAGCTCACGATCGACGGCGTCCCCCGTCTCGGCGGCGCCGTCCACACCGTGATCGCCGACCGCATCGAGGCGAGCACCTACGCCGTGGCGGCGGCGATCACCGGCGGCGACCTCGAGCTCGTCGGCGCCGACCGCGATCACCTGGGCGCGGTGGCCGAGAAGCTGGGCGAGGCGGGCGTGACCATCGAGCCCACCGGGCGCGGCGTGCGCGTGCGGCGCGCGCGGGCCGAAATCCTTGGCGTCGATGTG
>JACZUY010000215.1 GCA_022572945.1 Pseudomonadota bacterium | reverse complement strand
CGTTGGCCACGGCGTCGCCGATGAAGCCGACGCCGTCGGCGCGGCCGCCCCTGAGCGCGGCGAACAGGTACCCTGGCTTGACCGCGCGCGAATCCGCGGTCAGGCCGAGAACCTCGACGTTCCCGGCCCCGGAGGCGCCGTTCCCGAGCAGCTCAGAAAGCAACACCAGGGCCCTCCCGTGCGGCGATCTTGACGAGCAATCCGCGCGCCGCCTCGCCGCCTTCGGGGTCGTCGGCGGGAATCCCGGCCATCGGCCCGACGCGGGCGATGACGCGGGCGACCGTGGGCGCCGCGGTCCAGCCGCCGGTCGCGTAGTTGAACGTCGCCGCCGTGCCCTTGGGCTCGTCGTAAAGCACCAGCACCACGTAGCGGGGGTCGTCGATCGGGAAGGCGGCGACGAACGACGACACCAGCGCCTCGCGGCGGTAGCCGCGCGCGCCGGTCTTCTCCGCGGTTCCGGTCTTGCCGCCGACGAGATAGCCCGGCACGGCGGCCTTGCCTCCGGTGCCCTCGGCGACGACCAGGCGCATGAGCCCGCGAAGCAGCTTCGACGTGCGCGGGGTGACGACGCGCCAGCCCAGGCTGGGGTCGCCGGGCGCGCGCTTGACCACCGTCGGCGCATGGAAGACGCCGCCGTTGACGATTCCGGCAACCGCGGCGGCGAGCTGCAGCGGGCTGACCGCGACGCCGTGGCCGAAGCCGATCGTCATGGTGTTGATCTCGCGCCACGGCGAGGGCGTCAGCGGGGTGGCGACCTCGGGCAGCTCGACGCCGGCGGGATCGAGCAGGCCGACGCGGGAGAGAAACGCGCGCTGGCGCTCGGCGCCGATGTCGAGCGCCATCTTGGCGGCGCCGATATTCGACGAGTGGACGAAGATCTCGGGCACCGACAGCCACCGCTTCTCGGGCTTGTAATCGCGAATCACGAAGCCCGCGACGCGGATCGGCTCGCTCGCGTCGTAGCCGTCGCTGAGCGTGACGACCCCCGCATCGAGCGCCATCGCGACGGTGAACACCTTGAAGGTCGATCCCATCTCGTAGGCGCCCAGGCTGGCGCGGTTGAACCGCGCGTCGCCGTCGCGTTGGCTCGGATCGTTGGGGTCGAAATCGGGCAGCGACACCATCGCCAGAACCTCGCCGGTCGCGGCGTCGAGGATCACCCCGGCGGCGCCGGCGGCTTGAAACGTCTGCATCCCGCGGGCCAGCTCCTCGCGCAGGACATGCTGGAAGCGCGCGTCGACCGACAGGTAAACCGGCGCCGCCGGCCCCTCGCGCACGCCGCGCAGTTCCTCGTCGAACGTCTTCTCGATCCCGGCGATGCCCCGGTTGTCGATATCGACGAAGCCGACCACGTGGGCGAACGCGCGGCCGAGCGGATACACCCGCCGCTCGGCGCGATGAAACGCGACGCCGGGCAGGCCGAGCCGGTTGACCCGCGCCTGCTGGGCCGGGGTCAGGTTGCGCTTGATCCAGACGAACCGGCGCGGGGTTTCGAGCCGGCGCTGGAGCGCGGCGCGATCGAGTCCGGGCAGCGCCCGGGAGAGCCTTGCCGCCGCTTCCGCGGCATCGAGCAGCTTCGCCGGGTCGGCGCTGAGCGAGGCCGTCGGCAGGTTGCTCGCGAGCAGCACGCCGTTGCGGTCGAACACGTCGGCGCGCTGGAACTGCGCCTTCCTGACGCCCGCGGCGGCGGCGGCGAAGCGCGGCTCGAACCCGTCGCCGATGACCGTCACGTCGACCAGCCGAAGCCCGACGACGAAATTGGCGATGACGAACAGGACCGCGATCAACAGCAGGCGATGGCGGCCCGTCTTGAGCGCCCGGTTGGCGATGCCGTCGAACGCCACTTGGGAGGCTTCGGCGCCGGGGGCGCCGCCGGCCGCTTCCCGCGCGCCCATCACGGCGCGGTGCCCGTGGCGGCGAGCACGGCGGGCTCCTTCGCGCCGACGCCGTCCGCCGCGGCGCGGAACGGCAGGGTCGCGAGCGGACGGATCTGCGCCGCCGTCATCGGCTCGAGCGCGAGGTGGCGCCCGGCCAACGCGGCAAGCCGCTCGGGACGGTTGAGATAGCTCCACTCGGCGCGCAGGACGTGGACCGTCTCGTGGCTGGCGAGGACCTCGCGATTGAGCCGGGCGAGCTCGTCCTCGCGCGCCTGCACGGCCTCCTTGCTCTGGAACAGACCGAACGCCATCGCGCCGATCACGACATTGCGCACTCGGATTCGATGTTGCGTGAGCTTCGCCAAACGAGTGAGCATCTCGTCGAGGTGCCCGCCGAACTCGCCCGCCTCGATCAGGCTCCGGTAGATGGAATCGAAGTGTCGAGGAAACACCTCAAGTGCTTTGGAGAAGGAATCACCACCCTCGAGACGCTGGCGGATAGTCGAGACCACCACCCGCCAATTTTCATTTTTCGACTGTTTCTCCAGCGCACCAATGGCCTGGACCAGGGGTGTGCCGGTCGAAACCAGCACGCTGAGTTGACGGGTGAACATCGCAACATTCTTGAGCTGATTGCCTTTGCCCGCCGCAGTTCTGGAATTCTTCCTGGATGCCAATGGCTTCATCCCCGCTTCAGATAGTTCCGTCACGAACAACCCTTCACGACGGAGCATTTCCGTCGCTTCCTGGACATCGGCGGCTTCGATTGAATCAGAGACGATCTGCCCCGACTTGTCCATCGCCTCATAGGCCAGATTCATGCCGCTCCCCTCCTGCGCCTATTTTTCGAGGTCGCCTCGGCGGACGAGTTGGCTCTCTGCTCAACCTGATCATCCTCACTGTGCGTGGCTCGAAGCACTTCTTCCAGACTGCTTTTGCCATCGTGGGCAAGCAGCACGCCTTCTTCACGCAAAGCCAAACCGCCCTCGCTGACGAACTTCTCTCGCAGTTCGTGGGTGGGCGCCGCGGCGTGAATCATTCGGCGCAGATCAGGCGTCACCTCCATCACCTGATAAATGCCGACGCGCCCCTGAAAGCCGCTGTCATGACACTGCTGGCAGCCGGCTCCCTTGACAAACGTCTGACCGGTCTCGTCATCGAGACCCGCATCATGAAGCACCTGCTCCGTGGGATAATACTTCATCGTGCAACTCGGGCAGATGGTCCTTATCAATCGCTGGGCGACAGCGCCGTTCAGGGCGCTCGAAAGCAGGTACGACTCAATCCCCATGTCGAGCAATCGGGCCACCGCCCCGGGCGCGTCATTGGTATGCAGCGTGGCGAGAACGAGGTGGCCGGTCAGCGCCGCCTGAACCGCAACCCGCGCCGTCTCCTCATCCCGCACCTCGCCGATCATGATCACGTCGGGATCCTGACGGAGGATGCTTCGTAGTGCCCGGGCGAAAG
>JACZUY010000054.1 GCA_022572945.1 Pseudomonadota bacterium | reverse complement strand
CCGCCGACCACAAGGAAGGCGTGACGCTGGCCGCCGAATCGATCGACAGCGGCACGGCGAAGGCGAAGCTCGCCAGCCTGGTGCGGATCAGCAACGAGGGCGCCGGGTCGTGAGCGACACGCTCGCCCGCATTTGCGCCGACAAGCGTGAACTGACCGCCCGCCGCAGAGTAGAGCGGCCGCTGGCGGCGCTCGAGCTGGACGCCCGGACCGCGCCCGCGCCGCGCGGCTTCGCCGCCGCGCTCGCGGCCGACGTCGCCGCCGACGGGCTGGCGCTGATCGCCGAGATCAAGAAGGCGTCGCCCAGCCGCGGGCTGATCCGCGCCGACTTCGAACCGGCGGCGCTGGCGCGCGCGTTCCGCGGCGGCGGCGCGACCTGCCTCTCGGTGCTGACCGATACGCCGTACTTCCAGGGCGACGACGAGCACCTGCGCGCGGCGCGGGCCGCCGTCGACCTGCCGGTGTTGCGCAAGGACTTCATCCTCGAGCCCTATCAAGTGGTCGAAACCCGGGCGCTCGGCGCCGACTGCGTGCTGATCATCATGGCGGCGGTCGACGACGCCGCGGCGGCCGAGATCGAGGCGGCGGCGCGCGAGCACGGCATGGACGTGTTCATCGAGGTCCACGACGAGGCCGAGCTCGAACGCGCCGCGCGGCTCGCGAGCCGGCTGATCGGCATCAACAACCGCAACCTCAAGACGCTCGAGGTCGACCTCACGACCACCGAACGGCTCGCGCCGCTGGCGCCCGCGGACGCCGAGATCGTGTGCGAAAGCGGGCTCGACAGCCACGTCGACCTGTTGCGCATGGCGCGCGTCGGCGCCCGCCGCTTCCTCGTCGGCGAGTCGCTGATGCGCCAAGCCGACGTGACCGCGGCGACGCGCGCCCTGCTCGGCCGCGAACCGGCGGCGCGCGCGAGCGCGTGACGGGTACGAAGCGCGTGGCCGGGTTCACCCACTTCGACGACGACGGCAAGGCGGTCATGGTCGACGTCTCGGACAAGGACGTGACCGGGCGCACCGCGACCGCCCGCGGCAGCGTGACCATGAAACCCGAGACGCTGCGGCTGATCGAGCAAGGCGGCGTCGAGAAGGGCGACGTGCTCGGGGTGGCGCGGCTCGCCGGCATCATGGCGGCCAAGCGCACGCCCGATCTGGTGCCGCTGTGCCATCCGCTGCCGCTGACCTCGGTCGCCGTCGATCTCGCCTGCGACGCGGCGCGCAACGCGGTCGACATCACCGCCACCTGCAAGCTCCGCGGCCGCACCGGGGTCGAGATGGAGGCGCTCACCGCGGTGGCGGTGGCGGCGCTCACCGTCTACGACATGTGCAAGGCGGTCGACCGGGGCATGACCATCGGCGAGATTCGCCTCACCCACAAGGCCGGCGGCAAGTCCGGCACGTTCACGCGCGAGGACTGACACGAATGCTGTTGCCGGTCGAGGAGGCGCTCGAGCGCGTCAAGGCGGCGTTCGGCCCGTTGCCGGCCGAGCAGGTGAGCGTCGCCGAGGCGCTTGGCCGCGTGCTCGCCGACGACGTCGAGGCGCGGGTGACCCAGCCGCCCGCCGCGGTTTCGGCGATGGACGGCTACGCCGTGCGCGCCGCCGACGTGGCCGAGCCGCCCGTCGTCCTGCGGACCATCGGCGAAGCGCCCGCCGGCGGCGCCTACGAGGGAACCGTCGGCCCCGGCGAGGCGGTGCGCATCTTCACCGGCGGCCCGGTGCCCGAAGGCGCCGACGCCATCGTCATTCAGGAGGACGCTGAATCGCAAGACGACCGGGTTACGGTGCGTGTCTCCGCGCCCGAGGGCAACTACATCCGTCCCGCCGGGCTCGACTTCAGCGCCGGCGTGGTCGGGCTTCGCGCCGGCCGGCGGCTCACGGCGCGCGACGTCGGTCTCGCGGCGGCGATGAACGTCCCGTGGCTCGCGGTGCGCCGCAAGCCGCGCGTCGCGCTCCTTGCCACCGGCGACGAGATCGTACGCCCGGGCGACCCGTTGGGCCCCCACCAGATCGTCAGTTCCAACACGCTCGCCCTCGCCGCCCTCGTCACCGAAGCCGGAGCGACGCCGATCGACCTCGGCATCGCCCGCGACAACGAGGACTCGCTGCGTCGCATGGCGGCGGCGGCGGCGGGCGCCGATCTGCTCGTCACCAGCGGGGGCGCGTCGGTCGGCGAGCGCGACCTGGTGCAGCAGGTGCTCGGCAAGGTCGGGCTCGATCTCGACTTCTGGCGCATCGCCATGCGCCCCGGCAAACCGCTGATGTTCGGCCGCATCGGCGCGACGCCGCTCCTCGGCGTCCCCGGCAACCCGGTGTCGGCGCTGGTGTGCGGTTTGCTGTTTCTGAGGCCGGCGATCGGCGTGATGCTCGGCGTCGAGGACGAGCAGCCGGCGGCGGAGACCGCCGTGCTCGGCTGCGACCTCGACGCCAACGACCGGCGGCAGGACTATTTGCGGGCGCGGCTCGAACGAGGACCGGAGGGCGAGCTCGTGGCGATCCCGTTTCCCAGGCAGGACTCCTCGATGCTCTCCACCCTCGTCGCCGCCGGATGCCTCGTGGTCCGGCCGCCGCAGGCGCCGCCGGGGAAGGCCGGGGACCGGGTCGAGATCATCCGCCTGTGAGCGTTTGGGGCTCTTGCCGCCGCCCTGATCGGCGATAATTCGAAAAGCGGGCAGTTTGTGCTTGACGCGCCTCGGGAACGCAACTAGAACATGTGGTTGGTTTTGCTTTTGTTCCATATATTGGGTGTTTCCATGCTGACTCGCAAGCAACACGACCTCCTGATGTACGTTAACCAGTGCCTGAAGACCGAGGGCATCTCGCCGTCGTTCGACGAAATGAAGGACGCGCTCGGGCTGCGCTCCAAATCGGGCATTCACCGCTTGATTACGGCGCTCGAGGAGCGCGGGTTCATCCGCCGTCTGGCGCACCGTGCGCGGGCGCTCGAAGTGCTCAAGCTGCCCGAGACGATGGCCGCGTCGGGCGGGTTCGAGCCCAGCGTCATCCGCGGCAGCTTCAACAAGACGTTGCCGGGCCAAGCGGCCAGCGGGGGAGCGAATGTGGTGAGCCTGCCGCTTTACGGCCGAATCGCCGCCGGCACGCCGATCGAGGCGCTGCGCGATCATTCGGTGACCATGGACGTCCCCGCCGGCATGCTCGGCAAGGGCGAGCATTACGCGGTCGAGGTCGACGGCGATTCGATGATCGAAGCCGGCATCCTCGACGGCGACGTGGCGATCATCGAGCGCTGCGAGACCGCCGAGAACGGCGCCATCGTCGTGGCCCTCGTCGACAAGGACGAGGTCACGCTCAAGCGGTTGCGCCGCAAGGGCGGCTCGGTCGCGCTCGAGCCCGCCAACAAGAAGTTCGAGACCCGAATCTTCCCGCCCGACCGGGTCCAGGTCCAGGGCCGGATGATCGGCCTGGTCCGCAAGTACTAGGAGCGCAATCCGAACGCGTGGAATCGTTCGGATTGCGCCAGCCCGCGAGGCGATTGAACGCAGTTCACCTTTGACTTGAGCAAAGGTGAACGAATAATGCTTTAGTTCCCGCCGCGGCGCACGGCCCAGAGGCGCGCGCCGCGGACGTCGCCGACGCTCTCGACGCGCACCCGCCCGGCGTCGAGATACAATGCGTGCGCGCCGTTGCGCCACAGATCGAATCGGTCGATCGTCACCTGCGCCGAAGGGCAGCGGCGGCGGACCGGCACCATGCTCACGACGATGTCGGCAACGCGGCAATCGTCGGCCAGCGCGCGGCCGTCGCGCACCAGGGCCACGACCCGGCCGCCCGCGCGATAGACACAGCCGGTGGCGTCACAGCGCAGCCAATCGGAGTTTTCCGACCACTCGGCGGGCGCCGCCTGGCCATTGCGCCGCAGCCAGATTCCGGCGCCGAAGCGGTTGGTCCGCCGCGACGACAGCGCCAGCGCGCCGTCCGCGGTACGAACGGCGAAGAGCTTCGCGTCGCCGTCGACCAGCACGTCGGGCGTGTCGCCGAACGCGGGCGACAACAGGCCGGCGACGAACGGCAGCACCCCCAGCCAGCGCCAGCGCCGCCGCCAGAGGCACAACCACAATCCGCCCGCGGCGGCGAGTGCGAGCCCCGCCATCGGCATTACCGGAAACAGCCTGACCGCGCCGGGCCACGCCGAAACGGTGCTGGCGACCGCGATCACGGCGTCGATCCCCCACCCCATCGGCGCGAGCGCGAACGCTTCGAGGCCGAACGGCATCACGATCAGCGCGGCGATCCCCCACGGCATGATCCACAGCGCGGTGATCGGCACCGCCAGCATGTTCGCCGCCAGGCCGTACGCCGCGACGCGGTTGAAGTGGTAGAGCACGAACGGCGCGGTGGCGGAGCTGGCGATGAGGGTCATGAGCGCCACCCCGACGAGGTACAGAAGCACGCGGCGGGGCGCGGCATCGAGCGCCGACCACGAGGCGCGCCGGTCGCGCCAGGCTTCGTAGAAGGCGACGAGCGCGATCACGGCGGCGAACGACATCTGGAAGCTCGGCCCGAGGAGACTCTCGGGGTGGAGCAGGAGCACCACCGTCGCCGCCCACGCGACCGAGCGCATCGACACCCCGGTGCGGTCGAGCAGGATCCCGCCGAGCACCAGGGCGCCCATGAGAAAGGCCCGTTGGGTCGGGATCGTCGCGCCCGAAAGCAACAGGTAGAAGGCGGTTCCGGCGAGCGCCGCGCAGGCCGCCCACTTCTTGATCGGATAGCGCAAGGCGACCGATTCGCAGAGCGCGAGCAGGGCGCGCACGGCGAAGAACAGCGTCGCCGCAACGAGGCCGACGTGAAGGCCGGAGATCGCGAGCAGGTGCGCGAGCCCGGCGTCGCGCATCGCCGCGAGCACCGGTTTCGGGATGGCGCCGCGTTCGCCGGTCAGGAGCGCCGCGGCCACGGCGCCGGTCTGGCCTTCGAGGCCGGCCCGAAGCCGCGCCGTTACCGCGTGCCGAAAACGCCCGAGCGCGGCGGCCCAGTCGGTCCCCGCCTCGCCGTCGGGCGGCGCGACGACGTGCAGCGGCGGAAACGCGAAACCGACCGCGCCGAGCCCCTCGAAATAGGCCCGGCGCGCGAAATCGAAGGCGCCGGGCGCGGCCGGTCCGGGCGGTGGCGACAGCGCCGCGCGCAGGCGCACCCATTGCCCGGGAACCACCGATCCGGTTTGCCCGCGCACGCTCACCCGCACGCGCTTAGGCGTGGCGTCCGCATCGAGGCCCTCGATGCGGACGCGATCGAGCACCAGCCTGTGGTCGTTGACGCGGACCTCGTTGGCGACCACGCGGCCAATCACCACCGCCGGGCGAAGCTTCGTGGTCAACACCGGCGCGGCGACCGAATGCGCGCGCAACTGGGCGACGGCAAACCCCGAGCTCGCGGCCAGCAGCGCGAGCGAAACGGCGAGCCATGCCGGTCGGCGTCGGAAACCCGCCGCGACCGCCAGCGCGACCGCCACGGCGAACCCGCCGAGCCACGCCGCGGGCTCGGCCGGCAGCGCGAAATAAAGCGCGATCCCGCCGCCCATGCACACCGGAATCCACAACGGCCAGCGTTCACGCTCGGCGACCATGGTCGCCGCGACGCGACGCGCGGTCTCCGCCGCCGGCGCGGCGGCCCCCGCGCCGAAAGCGCGCTCCATGGGCGTTTCGGTCATGGCATGCGGCGGTTGCTTTCCGATTGCAAGGACCGGCCTATCCTCCGGCGCTCTCCCTGGCGCCAGACTGTATCGCGCGCGCGAGCGCCCGGCAAACCGAACCGCCGAACGTGACTGCAAGCGACCGGTCGATGTGCTACACACGGCCCGCCCGCAATCCACACCGTCGCGAGGTTCCATGACCGGGGTCGTGACCCGCTTCGCCCCTTCGCCGACGGGTTTCCTGCACATCGGCGGCGCGCGGACGGCGCTGTTCAATTGGCTGTACGCCCGCCGCCACGGCGGCCGCTTCCTGCTGCGCATCGAGGACACCGACCGCGCGCGCTCGACCGAAGCGGCGATCGGCGCGATTCTCGACGGGCTTCGCTGGCTCGAGCTCGATCACGACGGCGAGGTCGTCTACCAGTCGACCCGCGCCGCCGGCCACGTCGAGGCGGCGGAGAGGCTGCTCGCCGCGGGCAAGGCGTACCGCGCCTACGACACCCGCGAAGACCTCGAGGAGATGCGTAAGCGGAGGATGGCCGAGGGCCTGAAAACGCGTTACGACCGCGGCTGGCGCGGGCGCGATCCGTCGGAAGCGCCGCCCGATGTTCGACCGGTTATCCGCTTCAAGGCGCCCTTGGAGGGCGAATCCATCATCAACGACCTGGTTCAGGGAGAGGTTCGCTTCGACAACGACCAGTTCGACGACATCGTCCTGTTACGAAGCGACGGAACGCCGACGTATACGCTCGCCGTCGTGGTCGACGATCACGACATGGGCGTGACGCATGTGATCCGCGGTGTCGATCACCTGACGAACGCATTCCAACACAGCTTCATTTTTGGGGCGCTCGGCTGGGACGTCCCCGCGTTCGCCCACGTGCCGTTGATCCATGGGCCCGACGGCGCCAGGCTGTCGAAGCGGCACGGGGCGCTGAGCATCGCCGCGTATCGCGATATGGGCTATCTGCCCGAGGCGGTGCGCAACTACTTGCTGCGCCTCGGCTGGGCGCACGGCGACGACGAGATCATTTCGACCGGGCAGGCGATCGAATGGTTCGGCCTCGACGCGGTGGGCCGCGCGCCGGCGCGCTTCGACGTCGACAGGCTCGACAGCCTCAACGCCCATTACCTGAAGGACGCGCCCGATGACCGGCTCGCGCGCATGGTCGCCGAGCGCTTTGCGGCGGCGAGCGGCGGTCAGCCCGGCGGGGACGCGCTCGCGCGCCTCGAACGGGGGATGCCGGGTTTGAAGATTCGCGCGAAGACAATTGTGGAACTTACTGAAAAAGCGTCCTTTTACCTCGCCAGTCGCCCGCTCGACCTGACGCCCAAGGCGGCGAAGCTGTTGGCCGGCGACGGCGCGCCACGGCTGGCGCGCCTCGCGCCCGAACTCGGCGCGATCGAGTCGTGGGACGCGGGCGCGCTCGAAGCCGCGCTGCGCGGCTTCGCCGAGCGTGAAGGCGTGACGCTCGGCGCGGTCGCGCAGCCCCTGCGCGCGGCGCTCACGGGATCGCACGAATCACCGGGCATCTTCGAAGTGATGGCGGTGCTGGGGCGCGACGAGACCATCGCCCGCGTCGGCGACGCCGCGGGAGGTTCCTGAACCGCGGGCGGATTTGCGCCCTCGCCGCTTCGGCACTATTCTAGAAAGCAGCACAAGCCGCGTCGCGCGCAGAACCGGCATTTGCTAGGGGACGGACAGCCATGGCCAAATTCATTACTCCAAAAAACAAGATCACCGCTTCCGCGACCGCAACGTTGGTTGTCGACGGAACCGACGGAGGGATTTCGGAGGAATTCGGCGTGCTCGAAGGCACGATGGGTCCCAAGGTCGTCGAGATCGGCAAGCTTTACGCCAAGACCGGCTACTTCACTTATGACCCGGGCTTCATGGCAACCGCGAGTTGCCGCTCGCAGATCACCTACATCGACGGCGAGAAGGGCGTTCTTCTGTACCGCGGATATCCGATCGACGAGTTGGCGGAGCACAGCGATTTCGCCGAGGTCTGTTACCTGCTGCTATACGGCGAGCTGCCGAGTCCCAAGCAGAAACGCAAGTTCGAGCACGACGTCACCATGCACACCATGGTGAACGAGCAGCTCACCTTCTTCTTCCGCGGCTTTCGGCGCGACGCGCATCCGATGGCGATGATGGTCGGGGTGGTCGGCGCGCTCTCGGCGTTCTACCACGACACCCTCGACCTCGACGATCCGTACCAGCGGATGGTGGCGTCGTTCCGCCTGATCGCGAAGATGCCGACGATCGCCGCCATGGCCTACAAGTTTTCGATCGGTCAACCGTTCATCTATCCCCGCAACGACCTGAACTACGCCGAAAACTTCCTCCACATGCTGTTCGCGGTGCCGTGCGAGGAGTATCGCGTGAACCCGGTGATCTCGCGCGCGCTCGACCGCATCTTCATCCTCCACGCGGACCACGAGCAGAACGCCTCGACCTCGACCGTGCGGCTGGCGGGCTCGTCGGGCGCCAACCCGTACGCTTGCATCGCCGCCGGCATCGCCTGCCTGTGGGGACCGGCGCACGGCGGCGCCAACGAGGCGGTGCTCGCCATGCTCGCCGAAATCGGCACGGTCGACCGCATTCCCGAGTTCATCGACCGCGCCAAGGACAGGAAGGACCCGTTCCGGCTCATGGGCTTCGGCCACCGGGTGTACAAGAACTACGACCCGCGCGCCCAGGTGCTGCGCCAGACGTGCCACGAGGTGCTCGAGGAGCTCGGCGTCAGCAACGAGCCGCTGCTCAAGATCGCCATGACGCTCGAGCGTATCGCGCTCGAGGACGCGTATTTCGTCAAGCGCAAGCTCTATCCCAACGTCGACTTCTACTCGGGCATCATCCTGCGGGCGATGGGGATTCCGACGCACCTGTTCACGGTGATCTTCTCGGTCGCGCGGACCGCGGGCTGGGTGGCGCAGTGGAACGAGATGATCGAGGACCCGTCGCAGAAGATCGGACGGCCGCGGCAGCTCTACACCGGTTACGGTCCGCGCAGCTACGTGCCGCTCGACCAGCGCAGAAAGCGGAAAGCAGCGGGCTAACCAATCCGGTCGTCGGCCGGATTCGCGGGGTATACCAACCTGCGGTATTACGGCTTTTTCTCGATCAGCTCGATCGTGTAGCCGTCGGGGTCCTCGACGAACGCGATCACGCTTCCGCCGTGCTTCATCGGCCCTGGCGGGCGCGGGATTTTGACGCCTTCCGCTTCGAGACGCTCGCAGGTGGCGTAGATGTCGGGCACGCCGATCGCCAGGTGGCCGAACCCCTCGCCCAGCGCGTACGGCTCCTTTTGCCCCCAGTTGTGGGTCAGCTCGATCACCGTTTCGTCGGTTTCATCGCCGTAGCCGACGAAGACCAGCGTGAACTCGCCGCTGGGATAATCCTGATTTCGCAACAGCTTCATGCCCAGCAACCGGGTGTAGAAATCGATCGATTTGTCGAGGTCGAGCACGCGGATCATGGTGTGAAGCAGTCGGTATCGCGACGTATCGGGAGTGGTCATCGCCGGGCGCTCCTTTCCATTGCGGGGATTACGGCGATGCCTCGTCGATGATGCCGAGGATGACATCGGCGGCTCGCTGGCTTGGCGGGGGACCGCCGAGCCCGAGCCCCTCGACCGCGCGGCGCGCGTCGGCGGTTTGCGCGGCGCGGGCCGCTCCGTCGCTCAACAGCGCCGCGACGGCCTCGGCCAGCGTGTCGGGGCGGCAGTTTTCCTGCAACAGCTCGGGCACCACCGGCCGGTCGAGTAACAGATTGACGAGACACGCATACGGCACCCGGATCATGCGCCGCGCCGCCCACGCGGTCAGCGGGTTCCAAATGTAGGTTATCACCATCGGCACGCCGGCGATGGCCAGCTCGAGCGCGACGGTGCCCGACGCGGCAAGCGCCACGTCGGCGGCGGCGAAGGCGTCGTACTTCTCCTGTTGGCCAGCGACCACGTGGGTTTCGACCGGCCAGCGGCGCGCGTGTTCGGTCACGGCCGAAGCCACGGTGTCGACCACGGGAACCACGGCTTGCAGCCCGCGAAAGCGCCCGGCGAGCCTCGCCAGCGCCGCTTCCATGACCGGCAGAAGGCGTGAGACCTCGCCGTGGCGGCTCCCCGGCAGCAGGCAAACGAGCGGGGCGTCGGGCGCGATGCCGTGGCGCGCGCGAAACCCGCGGCCGTCGCCCCCGTCGGCCCCCTCCTCGACGACGGCATGACCGACGAAGCTGCACGGCAGGCCGACCGCCTCGAAATAGGGCGGCTCGAAGGGCAGCAGCGCCAGCAGGTGGTCGAGGAAGCGCGCAATCGTTGCCGCGCGGCCGGGCCGATGCGCCCAGACCTGCGGCGCGACGTAATGGATGCGCGGGATGCCCTCGTCCGCCAGGCGGCGGGCGACACGGAACGAAAAATCCGGCGAGTCGATCGTCACCAGCGCGGCGGGGCGGCGCGCCCGCGCGGCCGATGCGGTCTCGCGTATGCGGGCGAGCAGGTGCGGTATCTTGGGAACCACCTCGAGATAGCCCATGACGCTGAGCTCGCGCATCGGAAACAGGCTGTTGAGCCCTTCGGCGATCATGCGCGCGCCGCCAACGCCGGCAAAGCGGATTCGCCCCCCGGCCCTGGTCTTCAGCGCCGCCATGAGGCGGCCGCCGAGCATGTCGCCCGAAGGCTCGCCGGCGACCAGGAAGATCAGAGGGCCGGCCGAATCGCCGCTCATACCCTCACAACTCGTCGGGCGCGATGCCGACGACGAACAGGCCCGCCGCGTCGGCGGCCGCGGCCACGGCCGGCCGGTCGATAATCAGCGAACCGCCGGCCTCGATGGCGATTCCCACGAGCCCGGCTTCGCGCGCGCGCTCGACCGTGCCCGGGCCGATCGTCGGCAGGTCGGCGCGTCCCTCCTGCCCCGGCTTCTTGAGCTTGACCAGCACGCCGCCGGGACCCTCGCGGCGCAAGCCGGCACAGCGCGCAAGCAGGGCGTCGGTGCCTTCGACCGCCTCGACGCCGAGCACCATTCCCTGCTGCGTCACCACCGCCTGGCCGATATCGAGCGCCCCCAGAGCCTTCGCCACCCGACAGCCGGTGGCGATATCGGCCCGCGCGCCGTCGTCGGGCGCCACCGCGCCGATCGCGCCCGTGGGCGTCACCAGCTCGGTCAGGATGTCGTCGATTCCGACCACACGGAAGCCCTCGCTTTCGATCACGGCGACGATCCGCGACAACAGCCGGTTGTCGCCGAGCTGACCCCCGCCGATTCCGACCAGCGCCTTGATCGCCCGGCGGTCGAGGCGGAGGCTGGTGAGCGAAGGCCGGCGCACCGGTCCGGCGAGGACGATCTCTTCGACGGCCTGTTCGCGAAGCGCCGCGATGGTGCGTTGAACCGCGCCCAAATTCACCCATTCGTGCTCGGCGTTTTCGACCGCCGATCGATCGCTGATGCCTTCATGGGCGACGACGAACACGTCCCGCCCGCTTTCGCGGCAGGCCGCGACGAGCCGCGCCGGGAGCGCGCCGCCGCCGGCGAGGATGCCGAGTTTAGGCGGCCGCGCGGGCATTCTTCGGCTGACAGACCGCCCGGCTGCTGTCGGCGCGGATGAACTCGACGATATCCATCACCGCCCGATTGTCGGGAAAACGCCGGGCGACGTCTTCCAGACGCTCGGCCATGGTGCCGTCCTGGCTGAAGAACAGCCGGTAGGCGCGGCGCAGCGCGTGGATGTCTTCGCGGCTGAATCCGTGGCGCTTGATGCCGATGATGTTGAGCCCCGAGAGACAGGCCCGCTCGCCCATCGCCGAGGCGTACGGAATGACGTCGTGCTCGACGCCCGACATGCCGCCGACCATTGCATGCGGGCCGATGCGCACGAACTGGTGGACCGCGCAAAGTCCCCCGAGAACTGCATGGTCGCCGATCACGACATGGCCGCCCAACGTTGCGTTGTTCGCCATGATCACGTTGTTGCCGATGGTGCAATCATGCGCGATGTGAACGCCGACCATGAACAGGCCGTCGTCGCCCACGCGCGTCACCATGCCGCCGCCTTCGGTCCCCGGGTTCATGGTGACGTATTCGCGGATTGTGTTGTTCGAGCCGATGATGAGCTCGGAAGGCTCGCCCCGGTACTTGAGATCCTGTGGCGGCAGGCCGATCGAAGCGAACGGATAGACGTGACAATTCGCGCCGAGGCGCGTACGCCCGCCCATCACGACGTGCGATTCTAACCGAACGCCGGCCCCGAGCTCGACCTCGCCGCCGACGATGCTGTAAGGCCCGACCACGACGTCGTCGGCGAGTTTGGCGCCCGGCTCGACGACGGCCGTGGGATGGATAGCCGCCATCTAGTCGTCCATGATCATCGCAGCGTAAGTGGCCGCGGCGACCACTCTGCCGTCGACCTTTGCCTCGGACGTGAACTTCCAGACGTTCTTGCGCTGATTCTGCTTGCGGACGTGCACGTAGATCGTGTCGCCGGGGACCACGGGTTTGCGGAAACGGGCGCTCTCGATCGACATGAAATAGACCAGCTTGCCCTCGGACTCGGGCCCCAGCGTGTGGACCACGAGAACCGCGGCGGTTTGGGCCATGGCTTCGATGATCAACACCCCGGGCATGACCGGGCGCCGCGGGAAATGTCCCAAGAAGAAGGGTTCATTGATCGAAACGTTCTTGACCCCCACCGCGCTCACGTTGGTCACCACGTCGATGACCCGGTCGATCATGAGAATCGGGTAACGGTGCGGAATCATCTCCTGCACCCGCTCGATATCGTAGTCGACGCCGGTTTCGCGCTTCGCCGTTCGCGCCATCTACCCGTCTACCTTTCTTTCGGCCAGTCGCCGCAGAGCCGCCACCTGCCGGAAAAATTGCTTGACCGGCATGGCCGGCGAGCCGATCACGGCGGCCCCTGCCTCGACATCGCGCATGACGCCGCACTGCGCGCCAATCCTTGCGCCTTTGCCAACGTAAAGGTGCCCGGCGAAGCCGGCCTGGCCGGCGACAACAACAGAGTCATCGAATTTGGTGCTTCCGGAGATTCCGGCCTGGGCGACGATCACGCACCCGCGCCCCAATTGGACGTTGTGCCCGATCTGCACCAAATTATCAATCATGCAGCCGGCGCCGATTATGGTGTCCGCGCCCGCGCCCCGGTCGACCGTGGCGTTGGCGCCGATTTCGACGTCGTCATGGACGATCACGCGGCCGACCTGGGGGATGCGCAGGTGGCCGTCCGGCCCGGTGGCGAAGCCGAACCCCTCCTGCCCGATGCGCACGCCGGGGTAGATCACGACCCGGTTGCCGATCAAACAGTGGCTGAGCGACGCGCCGGCGCCGATACGGCAGTCGTCGCCGACGACCACGCCGGCGTCGATCGTGGCGTTGGCGCCGACCTGACAGCGAGCGCCGATCTCGCACCGCGCGCCGACGAAAGCGCCAGCGTCGACCCGGCAATCGGGGCCGAGCTTCGCGCTGGGGTCGACAACCGCGCGCGGCGCGATCCCGGGCTCCACCGGCGCCAACGGATAGAATGCCCGCGCAATACGGGCGAAGGCGTGATCGGCCTGTTT
>JACZUY010000214.1 GCA_022572945.1 Pseudomonadota bacterium | reverse complement strand
TGCGCCACGATCCAGCCGACGATCGCCGCGAAGATGACGACGAACGGCCAGATCCGCCGCCACGGCGCGCCGACCGCCTCGGGGTCGCGCAACGCGGCGACCGCCCACAGCACCGTCAGCACGCCGACCGTCAGGCTCAACAGGCTCCACGACCATGGCCGGTTGCTGGCGAACGGCAACGGCGCCAGCGCCACCACCGCAAGCAGGCCGACGAAGACGACGCGCGTCATCCGCCGCCGCGCCACGCGTTGCGCAGTCGATCGCGGTTGAGCGCCAGCCATTGCAGCGCGATCACCGCGTTGGCGGCGTGGATGCGCCCGTCGGCGACCGCGTCGAGCGCTTCCGATGCCGCCATGACGACGACGCGAATGTCCTCGCCCTCGTCGCCGAGCCCGTGAACGCCGTCGGCCGCCGACGAATCGACCCGGCCGCAATAGAGCGTCAGCCGCTCGCTGCTGCCGCCCGGAGTCATGATCACCTCGCCGATGCGCGCCACGTCGGTGAAGCCGCAGCCGGTTTCCTCCACGCTCTCGCGGCGGACCACGGCCTCGGGCGTCTCGCCGGGCTCGATGATGCCGGCGACCACTTCGATCACCCAGGGGCCGCCGGGCGCGTCGATCGCCGGCGCGCGGAACTGCTCGACCAACACCACGCGGTCGCGGTCGGGGTCGTACAGCAGGACCGCGGCGGCGTGGCCGCGCTCGAAGACCTCGCGCACCACCGGCGCGCTCCATCCGCCGCGGAACAGGCGAAACCGCACGCGCACCCGCTCGAGCCGGGAATAGCCGTCGTAGCAGACCGTCCTGTCGAGGACCTCGAAGCGGCGCTGCGCGGCGTCGTCGCCGGCCGAGGCCGCCGGCGTGTTCTTGCTCGCCATCAGGCGGCGATGTCGGCGAGCGCCGCCCGGTGACATTCGAAGGCGTCGGGGCCGAAGCACACGAAAATCACCTTGTCCGGCAGGTCGTGGCCGCGCAGGAAGCCGACCGTTTCGGCGACCGCGATGCGCGCGGCGCGCGCCGCGGGGAAACCGTAGACCCCGGTGCTGATCGAGGGAAACGCAATCGTCCGGACGTCGTTCTCCCCGGCCAGCGCCAGGCTGTTGCGGTAACAACCGGCGAGCAGCGCGTCCTCGCCGCCGCCGCCGCCGCGCCACACCGGACCAACGGTGTGGATCACGTGGCGCGCCTTGAGGTCGTAACCCTTGGTGATTTTCGCCTCGCCGGTGTCGCAGCCGCCGAGCGTCTTGCATTCCTCGAGGAGCCGAGGCCCGGCCGCGCGGTGAATCGCGCCGTCGACCCCGCCGCCGCCAAGCAGCGTCTGTTTGGCGGCATTGACGATCGCGTCGACCTCCTGGTCGGTGATGTCGCCTTCGACGACCGAGATTCGATCGAGCATCGCGGTTGCTTTCGCCGGGGGCCTGCGCCGGCGCTCATTGTCGGCCATCGCCGCGCGCTGTCAATCGTCCGCCATGCCGGCGCGCGTCGCGATAATACCGCCGAGCCGATGAAGATCCCTTCATCGGCCCGGGGGCAAGCGCGACTGCTTTGATCGCAATAATTCGGCGCCGCGCTCCCTGGCGCGAAAGCCAAGGGGCCGGATGGCCCCGCCCGGCGCCTGAGGGAACATTAGGCTGAGCCCATTCATGGGCTCGCCGGTATAAGGCCTTTCCTTCGCGGTGGCGCTGGGGCATTTTCGGGCCGATCCGGCGCCGGATCGATCATCGGAGGCGGTGAGAGCGACATGCGTGATTTCCAACTGCCGGGGCGCTCGCCGGTCTACGCGCTCAACGGCATGGCCGCGACCTCGCAGCCGATGGCTACGTCGGTCGCCGTCGACGTGCTGCGCGGGGGCGGCAACGCCATGGATGCGGCGGTCGCGGCATGCGCCGTGCTGTGCGTCGTCGAGCCACAGTCGACCGGAATCGGCGGCGACTGCTTCGTACTTTACGCGCCCGGCGGCGGCGACGCGGTGATTGCCTACAACGGCTCGGGCCGGGCGCCGCAAGCGGCGAGCGCGGACTGGTTCCTCGAGCGTGGCATCGACGCGATCGATCCCCTGAGCGCGCACGCGGTTACCGTGCCGGGAGCGATCGACGCGTGGACGCGGCTGATCGCCGATCACGGCCGAACGAGCCTCGACCAGCTCTTGCAGCCGGCCATCGATTGCGCCGAGAACGGCTACGTGGTGCACCCCCGGGTCGCCGCCGACTGGCACGCCGCGGCGGGGAAGCTGAGCCGCGACGAGACCGCCGCTCGCATCTTCCTTCCCGGCGGCAAAAGCCCGCCGGCGGGCGCGGTCCACCGCCAGCCCGAGCTCGCCGGGACCTTGCGGCGAATCGCGGCCGAGGGGCGCGACGGCTTCTACGCCGGGCCCGTCGCCGAGGACATCGTCGGCATGCTCCGCGCGCGCGGCGGTCTGCACACGCTCGACGACTTCGCCGCCGCCGCGGGCGAATACATGACGCCGATTCATACGGGCTACCGCGGCCTCGATATATTCGAGTGCCCGCCCAACGGCCAGGGCATCACTCCGCTGATCATGCTCAACGTCCTCGCCGGCTATCCGCTCTCCGAGCTCGACCCGCTCGGCGTCGAGCGGCTGCATCTCGAGATCGAGGCGGGGCGCCTGGCCTTCTGCGACCGCGACGCGCTCGTCGCCGACCCGGCGCAGTCCGAGGTGCCGGTCGCGCGGCTGCTGTCTTCCGGGCACGCCGACGAGCTGCGCGCGCGAATCCGCCGCGACCGCGCGCTGACCGGCCTGCCGCCGCCGGCCTTCCCGGCCCATCACGACACGGTCTACCTGTGCGTCGTCGACCGCGACCGCAACGCGGTGAGCTTCATCAACACGCTCTTCGCCTCGTTCGGCAGCGGGCTGATGAGCCCAAAGACCGGCGTGGTGCTGCACAACCGCGGTTTCGGCTTCGTCATCGAGCCGGGGCATCCCAACTGCATCGCGCCGGGGAAGCGGCCGTTGCACACGATCATCCCCGGCATGGCGCTCGACGGCGGCCGGGTGGCGATGACGTTCGGCGTCAAGGGGGCGCACTACCAGCCGTTCGGGCACGTCCACTTCCTGACCAACGTGATCGACTACGGAATGGATCTCCAGGCGGCGCTGGATGCGCCGCGGGTGTTCCGCTACGGCGAGATCTGCGAGGTCGAGCGGGGCATCCCGCGGGACTCCGCCCGCGGGCTCGAAGCGCTCGGCCACCAGGTGGAGATCGCCAAGTCCCCCCTCGGCGGCGGCCAGGCGATCCGCATCGACTGGACGAACGGCGTGCTCACCGGCGGCTCCGACCCGCGCAAGGACGGCTGCGCCCTGGGCTATTGAGCCTCGCCAGCGAGGGG
>JACZUY010000053.1 GCA_022572945.1 Pseudomonadota bacterium | reverse complement strand
AGGTCATGCGCCCGCCGGCGTGGCCGATCAGGCTGGCGGTCGGGTGGTAGCCGGTGGACATGAGGACGAGATCGCAGGCGAAGCGGTCGGTGGTCGCGGCGCAGGTTCCCTCGCCGGTGATGCGCGCCACCCGGGCGCCGACGATCCCCTTGAGCCCCGGCGCCGGGATCGCCTCGCAGACGGTGGCCTCGCGGATCACCGGAACGCCGCGCTCGATCGCCGCGCGGCGGCGCTCGCAATCACCCGCCTCGGCGCGGGGATCGACGATGCAGGCGACCTCGACATCGGCGTCGAGAAGGTCGAGCGCGACGCCGTAGCCGTCGCCGTTCGCCGCCACCACGACGGCGCGGCCGCCGGGCTTGACGCCGTAGAGCCGGATCAGCCGTTGCGCCGCCGAACCCAGCATCACGCCGGGCAGGTCGTTGTTGCGGAACACCATCGGCTGCTCGTAGGAGCCCGCGGCGACGACGACCGCGCCGGCGCGCAGCTTGTACATGCGGGCGCCGGCGATGATCTCGAGCCAGTTGTCCGAGAACCAGCCGTTGCACACCGCGTCGGTGAGCACGCGAATGTTTTGGCGACGTCCGGTCTTGCGCACCAGCTCCGCGCGCAGCTTCGCGGCGCGCTTGCCGTCGGCATCGAATCGGGCGTAGTTGAGCGAGCCGCCAAGCGTCGCGTTTTCCTCGATCAGGATCACCTCGGCGCCGCTCCGCGCGGCCTGGACCGCAGCCGCCATGCCGGCGGGGCCGCCGCCGACCACGGCGACGTCGCAGAACAGGTACTGCTTGTCGTAATAGCCGCGGCGGGCGTCGAGGTTCACCGTGCCGAGCCCGGCGATGCGGCGAATCACCTTCTCCCACAAGCGCCACGCCGGCTTCGGCTTGTAGAACGCCTTGTAGTAAAAACCTACCGGCATGAACCGGCCGAGGCGGTCGAGCCACGCGGCGCGGTCGTTCTCGAGGCTGCCGAAGACGTTCTGGGCGGTCACCGCCATGCCGGGCTCGATCGCGCGGCGGTCGGCGAGCACGTTGGCCTCGTCGCCGACCTGGACGAGTGAATTGGCGTCCTGGCCGCAGGCGGTGAGGACGCCGCGCGGCCGGTGGTACTTGAACGACCGCGACAGCACCGAGGCGCCGTTGGCCATGAGCGCGCTGGCGATGGTGTCGCCGGCGAAACCGCTATGGGCGCGGCCGTCGAAGGTGAACGAAATCGGCCGCTCGCGGTCGATCAGCGAACCCGCGGGGGCCGGCAGGCGGCGCGGCGTCATGGTTCGTCCTTGCCGCCGTCCCCGGCCGGCGGCGGCGGGAAGTCCATGCGCGCGGAGAACAGCTCGGTCGCCGGGTAGGTGCGGACGATCTCGTCGGTCACGGTGTCGCGCTCGGCGATGAACCAGAACGCGGTCGGGGCGTGGAACCACCACTCGCGCACCACGCCCCGGGTGTTGTTCTCGAGCAGGACGAAGTCGGTCCACTCGGCGAGCGAGCAGCGATGCGGGTCGGGGTGCGCCTCGACCTCGCCGCCGTAGGTGAACTCCGAGATGTTGCGCGGCCCGTTGAGCGGGCAATGCATGATCTTCATCGCGCGCTCCTGCTCCTAGTGCCCCACCGACGCCGCGCCCTTTTCGCCGACGAGGCGGAACTCCTCGAAGCGCGACAGGCGGAACGGTGCGATCAGGTCGGGCGCCTCGCCGGTCGCGATCAACTCGGCCATGCGCTTGCCGACGACCGGCGTCGCCTTGAATCCCCAGGTGCCCCAGCCGGCGTCGACGTAATAGTTCTCGAGCGGCGTCAGGCCCATGACCGGGCTGAAGTCGGGGGTCATGTCGGCCATGCCCGCCCACTGCCTGAGCAGCTTGACCTCGGCGAGGAAGGGGAACAGCTCGAGGACGTGCGCGATCAGCCCCTCCTTGAACTCGAGGCTCGAGCGCGTCGAGTACAGCGGATAGGGATCGGTCGCGCCGCCCATCACCAGCTCGCCGCGCGACGACTGCGAGACGTAGACGTGCAGGCTGCCCGAGACGACGATGGCGTCGAGGAACGGCTTCAACGGCTGCGAGACGCAGGCCTGGAGCGGAATCGTGCGGATCGGCAGCTTGAAGCCCGCCATCGCGGCGAGCACCGAGGAGTCTCCGGCGACCGCCTGCACCGCCTTGCCGCATTTGATCGCGCCGCGGTCGGTGACGACGCCGGTGAGCCGGCCACCTTCCGCCACGATGCCGGTCACCGTCGTCTGCTGGTGGATGTCGACGCCGAGCCGGCTGGCGGCGCCGCCGTAACCCCAGGCGACCGCGTCGTGCCGCGCGATCGCCCCCGGCGCGTGATAGAGCGCGCCGAGGATCGGGTAGCGCACGTCCTCCGAGAGGTCGAGCTGGGGCACCATTTTCGCCAGCTCGTCGCGCAGCACGAGCTCGGACTCGACGCCCAGGTGCTTGTTCACCTCGGCCCGCCAGCGCATCGTGCGCAGCGCCGCGTCGGTGTGCGCGAGCGTGAAATGGCCGCGCTCGGAGTAGAGGATGTTGTAGTCGAGCTCCTGGCTCAGCTGCTGAAACAGCCGCACCGATTCGTCGTAGAACCGCACGCCTTCGGGCGTCAGGTAGTTGGAGCGGATGATCGCGGTGTTGCGCCCGGTGTTGCCGCCGCCGATGTAGCCCTTCTCGATCACCGCCACGTTGGTGACGCCGTGGTATTTGGCGAGGTAGTAAGCGATCGCCAGCCCGTGGCCGCCGCCGCCGATGATGACCACGTCGTACGAGGGTTTGAGCGCGCCCGCCGGCGCGAAGTGCCGCTTCGCCGGATAGGTCCGCGACAAGCCGTATTTCAGCAGGCCGAAGGGCATGGCAGGGCACTCGCTCCGTCCCACGACAGCGTCGCGCCGGCGCGGCGGGAGAGGCCGCGGAGACGAGGCGAATCCGGATTTCGCGGACCGTTCGGAGACGGTAATGCAACGTTCACTGTTGGGCAACTAACTTTCATCCCGGGCTCGGTCCACCGCCGCCGCGCGTCCCTCCCGAGGTGTACAAATCAGCGCGATGGCTTACTATCCGTAGGCGCGGATCGCGCACCGGTGACGGGAGGAGTGGCGCCATGCAGTCGCGCGCGAGCGAGCACAAGGCCGAGCTCATCGAGTCCATCGTCCGCCATCTCCACGCGCGGCTTCCGCGCAAGCAAGCGCCGGTCCTCGAAAGCTTCGTGCGGCAGTACTACGACGGCGTCGCCCCCGAGGACCTGTTGGGCCAAACCGCCGACAACCTCTACGGCGAGGCGCTGTCGTTGTGGCGCTTCGCCCGCAAGCGCGCGCCGAACCAGCCCAAGGTCCGGGTCTACAACCCGCGCCACGAGGAGCACGGCTGGCAGTCGACGCACACCATCGTCGAAATCATCAACGACAACATGCCGTTCCTCGTCGATTCGGTCACCGCCGCCGTGAACCGGCACGAACTCACGGTCCATCTCCTCATCCATCCGCTGCTGCGCATCCGCCGCGACGACGACGGAAAGCTCGTCGAGCTGGCGGAACCCGACGCCGAGGCCGACGGCGCCGCGAGCGAATCGATCCTCCACGTCGAGGTCAACCAGCAGTCGGCGCAAGAAGCGATGGATGCCATCCGCGACGACCTGACGCGCGTCCTCGGCGACGTGCGCGCCGCGACCACCGACTGGAGGCCCGCGCTCGCCAAGGTCGACGCGATCATCGCCGACCTGGCGAAATCCCCGCCGCCCCTGCCCAAGGACGAGATCGCCGAGTGCAAGGCGTTCCTCGAGTGGATTCGCGACGACCACTTCCTCTTCCTCGGTTATCGCGAGTACCGGCTCGAGAGCAAGGGCGGCAAGAACTACCTGCGGCTCGACGAAGCCTCCGGGCTGGGCGTGCTGCGCAACGTGCTGCCCGTATCGCGCGAGCGCAGCAAGCAGCCGCTTCCGCCCCACGCGAGCCGGTTCGCGCGCAAGAAGCAGCTTCTCATCCTGACCAAGGCGAACACCCGCGCCACGGTGCACCGGCCGGTCTACATGGACTACATCGGCGTCAAGGTTTTCGACAAGAACGGAAACGTGACCGGCGAGAGGCGCTTCATCGGCCTGTTCACCTCGGCGGCCTACAACCGCAGCCCGCGCGACATTCCGATGCTGCGCGACAAGGTGCCCAAGGTGATCGAGCGCTCGCCGTTCCCGCCGGGGAGCCACAACGGCAAGGCGCTCCTGAACATCCTCGAGACCTACCCGCGCGACGAGCTGTTCCAGACCGGCACCGACGAGCTCTACGACATCTGCCACGGCATCCTTCACCTCGAGGAGCGCCAGCGCATCCGGCTGTTCATGCGCCGCGACAATTACGCGCGCTTCTACTCGTGCCTGATCTATGTGCCGCGCGAGCGCTTCAACACCGCGCTGCGCAAGCGCATGGAGGGCATTTTGCGCAAGATGCTCAACGGTACCTCGTCCGAGTTCACCGTCCAGATTTCCGAGGCGGTGATGGCGCGGCTGCACTTCATCATCCACACGCCGGCCGGCGAGGCGCCCGCCGATTCCACGTCGATGATATCGAATCGCGCCTCGTCGCCGCCACCCGGCTTTGGGCCGACGACCTGTGCGACGCCTGCGTCGACCGTTGGGGCGAGGCCGAGGGCATGACGCGCTTCAACCGCTACCGTGACGCGTTCCCCGCCGCGTACCGCGACGACGAAACCGCGCAAACGGCGGTCGCCGACATCGACAAGATGGAAGGCCTCGCCGGCGACGACGTGGCGATGAGTCTTTACAACCGCATCGACGCCCCCGAAGGCATGATTCATTTCAAGGTCTACCACCCGGGCAAGCCGGTGCCGCTCTCCGACATCCTGCCGGTGCTCGAGAACATGGGGCTCAAGGTGATCGAGGAGACGCCCTACCGGGTCGAAGCGGCGGGCGACAAGGATTACTGGATTCACGATTTCAGCATGGTCAGCCGGCAAGGCGTCGAGGTCGACGTGGCCGGAGTCAGGGACCGGTTCCACGACGCCTTCGCCAAGACCTGGTCCCGGGAGGCCGAGGACGACAGCTTCAACGCGCTGGTCCTGAGCGCCCGGCTCACCTGGCGCGAGGTCTCGGTGCTGCGCGCCTGCTGCAAGTATCTGCGGCAAGCCGCGATCACCTTCAGCGACCGCTACATGCGCGAGACGCTGAACAACCACCCGGGCCTCGCGTACAGCCTGGTCGAGCTGTTCCGCGCCCGCTTCGATCCCGCGATGGACGAGGATCGCGCCGAGCGCGTCGCCGGGATCGAGCGCCACATCGAGACCGCGCTCGACGCCGTCGCCAGCCTCAACGAGGACCGCACCATCAGACGCTTCCTCAACCTCGTCCAGGCGACGCTCCGCACCAACTACTTCCAGCCCGCGGCCGACGGCGGGGTCAAGCCCTATATCTCGTTCAAGCTCGATTCGCAGGCGGTTGACGAGCTGCCGCCGCCGCGCCCGTGGGTCGAGATCTTCGTCTACTCGCCGAAGGTCGAGGGGGTGCACCTGCGCGGCGGCCCGGTGGCGCGCGGGGGCTTGCGCTGGTCGGACCGCCACGAGGACTTCCGCACCGAGATCCTCGGCCTGATGAAGGCGCAGATGGTCAAGAACGCGGTCATCGTGCCGGTCGGCGCCAAGGGCGGGTTCGTGGTCAAGCGGCCGCCCGCGGGCGGCGGCCGCGAGGCGCTGAGGGAGGAGGGCATCGCCTGCTACAAGATGCTCATCTCAGGCATGCTCGACCTCACCGACAACCTGGTCGCCGGCGAGGTCGTACCGCCCCCGGACGTGGTGCGCCACGACGATGACGACCCCTATCTGGTGGTCGCCGCCGACAAGGGCACCGCCGCCTTCTCCGACATCGCCAACGGCGTCGCCATCGACTACGGCTTCTGGCTCGGCGACGCGTTCGCCTCGGGCGGCTCGGTGGGTTACGACCACAAGAAGATGGGCATCACCGCGCGCGGCGCGTGGGAATCGGTCAAGCGCCACTTCCGCGAGCTGGGCACGGACATCCAGTCGGAAGACTTCACCGTCGTCGGCATCGGCGACATGTCGGGCGACGTGTTCGGCAACGGCATGTTGCTTTCCAAACACATCAAGCTCGTCGGCGCCTTCGACCACCGGCATGTCTTCATCGACCCCGACCCCGACCCGGTGAAGAGCTACCGCGAGCGCAAGCGCCTGTTCGCCAAGCGGGGCTCGACCTGGGCGGACTACGACGCCAAGCTCTTCGCCAAGGGCGGCGGCGTCTTCGAACGCAAGGCCAAGTCGATCGACGTGACGCCCGAGATGAAAAATCTGTTGGGGATCAAAGACGACAAGGTCACTCCCAGCGCGCTGATCCGCGCGCTGCTGGTCGCGCCGGTCGATCTGTTGTGGAACGGCGGCATCGGCACTTACGTCAAGGCGGGCGACGAGAGCCACGCCGAGGTCGGCGACCGCGCCAACGACGCGCTTCGCGTCAACGGCGACGAGCTCAGGTGCCGGGTCGTCGGCGAGGGCGGCAACCTGGGATTCACCCAGCGCGGCCGTATCGAGTACGCGCTCGCGGGGGGTCGCGTCTACACCGACGCGATCGACAACTCGGGCGGCGTCGACTGCTCGGACCACGAGGTCAACATCAAGATTCTGCTCGGCGCCGTGGTCATGGGCGGCGACATGACCGCCAAGCAGCGCAACAACCTCCTCAGCCAGATGACCGATGAGGTCGCCGAGCTGGTGCTGTTCGACAATTACCGGCAGACGCAGGCGATCAGCGTCGCCCTGGCGCAGGGCGTCGCGCTGCTCGAGGCGCAGGCGCGGCTGATGCGCGGTCTTGAGAAGGCCGGCGCGCTCGACCGCACGATCGAGGACCTCCCCGACGACGAGGTCCTCGACGAGCGCCAGAAGGCCGGTATCGGCCTCACCGCGCCCGAGTTCTCGGTGCTGTTCGCTTACAGCAAGATGACGCTCTACCAGCAATTGCTGACCTCGGACCTTCCCGAGGACCCATATCTCGCGGTCGATCTGGTGCGCTACTTCCCCGAACCCCTGCGCAAGCGCTTCAAGAAGGTCATCCACGGCCACCGGCTGCGCCGCGAGATCATCGCCACCTCGGTGACCAACAGCATGGTCAACCGGGTCGGCGCGGCCTTCGTCAACACGCTTGCCGAGGAGCACGGGTTCACGCCCAGCGAGATCGCCCGGGCCTACAGCGTGGCCCGCGATTCGTTCGATCTGCGCTCGCTGTGGGGCGAGATCGAGGGCCTCGACAACAAGGTTGCGAGCAGCGTGCAGACCGAGATGCTGCTCGACGTCGGCCGGCTGGTCGAGCGCTGCACGCTCTGGTTCCTGCGCAATCTCGCGCACCCCATCGACATCGCCGCCGCCATCGGCGCGTTCACCCCGGGTATCGAGGCGCTCGCCAAGCATCTCGCGGACGTGTTGAGCGCGAGCCGCGCCGAGGCGCTGACGCGCGCCGGGGCGCGCTATGCCGATCAGGGCGTGCCCAACGACCTCGCCGGCCGGGTCGCCAGCCTCGCCGCGCTCGCCTCGGCGCTCGACATCGTCCAGGCGGCGCAGAGCAACAAGCTCGCGGTCGAGGCGGTGGGCAGGGTTTACTTCCAGCTCGGCGAGCGGCTCGGCCTCGACTGGCTGCGCACCAGCGCGCGCGGCTTCAATGCCGAGTCGCACTGGCAGCGCCAGGCGGTGACCGCGATCATCGACGATCTTTACGGCCAGCAGCGGGTGCTGACCGCCGCGGTGCTCGAGAACAACGGCGCTGCGCCGGTCGACGACGCGGTGAACAAGTGGGTCGGCGCCAACCGCTCGGCGGTCGCGCGCAACGAGCGCCTGCTCGCCGACCTGCGCAAGGCCGAGACCCAGGACCTCGCCATGCTGACCGTGGCGAACCGCCAGATTCGTGTCCTCGCCGCCGGCTGAGGGCGCGCCGCGCCGCCGGGCGCTGATCTCGTGGTGCCTGTTCGACTGGGCGAACTCGCCGTTCCCCACGGTCATCATCACCTTCGTCTTCGCCGCCTACTTCACCGAGGGCATCGTCGGCGATACCGTGCGCGGTACGGTGTTGTGGGGCTACGCGATGGCGGCGAGCGCGCTCGCGGTCGCGCTGCTCGGGCCGGTGTTCGGCGCCATCGCCGACGTCGGCGGGCGGCGCAAGCCATGGCTCCTCGCCTGCTCGGCGGTCACCATCCTCGGTGCGCTCTTGCTATGGTTTGCCGCCCCCGAGCCGTCGCACGCGATGTGGGCGCTGGCGGTCGTGGCCATCGCCAACGCCGGCTTCGAGCTCGGCATGGTGTTCTACAACGCCATGCTGCCCGGCCTTGCCAGCGCGGGGCGCGTCGGCCGGCTCTCGGGCTGGGGCTGGGCGCTGGGCTATGCCGGCGGCCTCGCCTGCCTGGTGATCGCGCTGTTCGGCTTCGTCGAGGCCGACCCGCCGCCGTTCGGACTGGACGCGGGACAAGCCGAGCACGTGCGCGTGGTGGCGCCGCTCGCGGCGCTGTGGTTCGCCGCCTTCGGCTGGCCGCTGTTCGCCTTCGTTCCCGACACGCCGGCGTCCGGTCTGCCCCTAACCGTTGCCATTCGGCGCGGCCTGGCCATGCTGTGGGAGACGTTCAGGGATATCCGCCGCTACCGCGTGATCTTCCGGTTCCTCATCGCCCGACTGTTCTTCATCGACGGGCTCAACACCGTCTTCGCCTTCGGCGGCATCTACGCCGCCGGCACCTTCGGCATGGACCTCGCGCGGGTGATTCTGTTCGGCATCGCGCTCAACCTGGCCGCCGGCCTCGGCGCGTTCGCCTTCGCTTGGGTCGACGACCTGATCGGCGCCAAGCGGACGCTGGTGATCTCGATCGTCGGCCTGCTGCTGGGCGTCCTCGGCGGCGTGCTGGCGCCGAGCGAGCCGTGGTTCTGGGCCGCGGGACTCACGCTCGGCGTATTCATCGGCCCGACCCAGTCGGCGAGCCGCTCGATGATGGCGCGGCTTAGCCCGCCCGAGCGCGAGACCGAGATGTTCGGCCTGTTCGCGCTGTCGGGCAAGGTCACCGCCTTCGCCGGGCCCTTGCTTGTTGGCTGGGCGACGCTGGCGTTCGACAGCCAGCGCGCCGGCATGGCGACGATCCTCGCCTTCTTCGTCGTCGGCCTCGCGCTCCTCCTGCCGCTCGCCGATCCGGCCGATCGGGCTAATGCCGGAAGTGGCGCAAGCCGGTGAACACCATGGCGAGGCCGCGTTCATCGGCGGCGGCGATGACCTCGTCGTCGCGCACCGAGCCGCCGGGCTGAATCACCGCGGTCGCGCCCGCCTCGGCCGCCGCGACGAGACCGTCGGCGAAGGGGAAGAACGCGTCCGAGGCGACGACCGAGCCCTTGGCCCGGCTCTCGGCCTCGCCCGCGGCCGCGGCCGCCTCCGCCGCCTTCCACGCGGCGATGCGCGCCGAATCGACGCGGCTCATCTGGCCCGCGCCGACGCCCACCGTGGCGCCGCCCTTGGCGTAGACGATGGCGTTGGATTTGACGTGCTTGCACACGGTGAAGGCGAACAGGAGATCGGCGCGTTCGGCGTCGGTGGGCGCGCGCTTGGTGACGACCTCGAGGCCGTCCGCGGTCGCCCGCGCCGAATCGCGCGTCTGGGCGAGGAAGCCGCCCGAGAGCGCGCGCAGGATCAGCCCGTCGCCGGCCGGGTCGGGCACGCCGCCGGCGACGAGCAATCGCAGGTTCTTCTTGGGCGCGAGCGCGGCGCGCGCGGCGTCGTCGGCCCCGGGCGCGATGACCACCTCGCAGAACAGCTCGGCGATCGCTTGCGCCGTCGGCCCGTCGAGCCGGCGGTTGACCGCGATGACGCCGCCGAACGCGCTCACCGGGTCGCACGCGAGCGCCTTGGCGTACGCCGCGGCCAGGCTGTCGGCGACCGCGACGCCGCACGGGTTGGCGTGCTTGATGATGGCGACCGCGGGGGGCTCGAACTCGGCGACCAGCTCGAACGCCGCGTCGGTGTCGCCGAGGTTGTTGTAGCTTAGCGCCTTGCCCTGGACCTGCTCGGCGGTGGCGACGCCGGGGCGGGCCGGGCCGCCGGCGTAGAACGCCGCCCGCTGGTGCGGGTTCTCGCCGTAGCGCAGCAGCTCGCGGCGCTCGCCTGAGACGACCAGCCGTTCGGGCAGCGCTTCGCCCGATTCCTTTGTCAGCCAGCCGGCGATCGCCGCGTCGTAGGCCGCGGTGCGGGCGAACGCGGTCTCGGCCAGCCGCCGGCGCAGGCCGGCGCTGGTGGCGCCGCCGTGCGCCTCGATGTCGGCCATCACCGCGGCGTAGTCGGCGGGATCGACGACCACGGTGAGATAGGCGTGGTTCTTGGCCGCCGAACGGATCATCGCCGGCCCGCCGATGTCGATGTTCTCGATGCACGCGGCGAAGTCGGCGTCGCGCGCCACCGTCTCCTCGAATGCGTAGAGGTTGACCGCGACGAGGTCGATCGGGGCGATGCCGTGCTCGTCCATCGCCGCGCGGTGGACGTCGCGGAGCGCGAGAATGCCGCCGTGAATCTTCGGGTGCAACGTCTTCACGCGGCCGTCCATGATCTCGGGAAAGCCGGTGTGCTCGGCGATCTCGACGACCGCGACGCCGGCCTCGCGGAGCGCCCGGGCCGAGCCCCCGGTCGACAGGATCTCGATACCGCGATTCGCGAGGAACGCCCCGAATTCCGCCAGGCCGGTCTTGTCGGAGACCGAGATCAGGGCGCGGGCGATGGGCTGGGCGTCGGACATGAACAACTCCGGTGACGGGACGACGGGTAACGGTTGGGCGGAATCACGCCCCGACGCTGGCGCGCTCGGCGTCGTCGAGCGGCGCGTACTCGGGCGCCATGCGGGCGATGAGCGCCAGCGTCTCGGCGGTGCGCCGCGCCTGCGCGGCGGCGACGAGCTCGTTCATCAGCCGCACCAACGTCCCGAGGTCGGTGGGCTCCGAGGTGGCGAGCAGCACGCCCGCGCGCATCGTCGGCGCCGGCGTCTCGAATCCGTGGAACAGCTCCTCGTGCAGCTTTTCGCCCGCCCGGGCGCCGGTGAACACGATGTCCACGTCCTCGTCGGGCCGCAGTCCGGCAAGGCGGATCATCTGGCGGGCGAGGTCGATGATGCGGACCGGATCGCCCATCTCGAGGACGAAGATCTCGCCGCTCCGCCGATGCTCGCGGCGGTCGATCGCCGAGGCCTGGAGCACCAGCTCGACCGCCTCGCGCACGGTCATGAAATAGCGCGTCATGTCGGGATGGGTGACGGTGAGCGGCCCGCCGTTCGCGAGCTGGCGCTGGAACAGCGGCACCACCGAGCCGGTCGAGCCCAAGACGTTGCCGAAGCGCACGGTGAGGAAGCGCGTGCCGCCGTCCGCCGCGCCCAGCGCCTGGCAGTAAAGCTCGGCGATTCGCTTGGTCGCGCCCATCACGCTGGTCGGGTTGACCGCCTTGTCGGTCGAGATCATCACCATGGTCTCGATCCCGGAGGCGCGGCACGCGTCGGCCAGGTTGCGGGTCCCCAAAACGTTGGTCAGCACGCCTTCGTTGGGATTGGCCTCGACCATCGGCACGTGCTTGAAGGCGGCGGCGTGGAACACCAGATCGGGGCGCTCGCGGCCGAACACCACGTCGATGCGGGAGCGCTCGCGGACGTCGCCGAGAACGGCGCTGCGCGAAAGCTCCGGATGCCGCTCGGCGAGCACGGCGTCGATCTCGTAAAGGCCATACTCGCCGTTGTCGAACAGCGTCAGGTGCGCCGGCCGGTATGCCGCGATCTGGCGCACGAGCTCGGCGCCGATGGTGCCTCCGGCGCCCGTCACCATCACCCGACGGCCCTCGATCAGCGTCTGCATGGCGGCGCGGTCGAGCACCGTCTGGGGCCGGCCCAGGAGGTCCTCGATGGCGATCGGCCGGACCTCGATCGCTGCCTCGACGCCGCTCTTGAACTCGGTCAGCCGCGGTAGCCGGGCGAGGGTGAGCCCGAGCGCGTCGGCGTCATCGAGCAGCTGGCGCACGACTTCGCCGTCGGGTGGTTCGGTGAGGATCAGCCGCTGCGGCCGGTCGCCCCGCCGCGCCAGCTTGTCGACGACAATGGCGATCTCGTTCGTGGGGCCGAACACGCGCACGCCGTGAATCTGCGCGCCGATCAACTCGGGGCGGTCGTCGACCAGCCCGACGACGCGGTAGTTCGCCGCCGGCGTCGAGCGCGCCATCTCGCGAATGAACACTTCCGCCGCGTCGCCGGCGCCGACCAGCAGTACGGGCACGCGCTTGTTCTGCACCGGCCGGGTGAATCCGCCGAAGCCGCGATCCTTGATCACGCGGTAGACGAAGCGCGGTCCGCCGAGGAGCGCGAGCAGCACGAACCAGTTGATGACTGCCGCCGAGCGTGGATAGAGCTCGAGCCGGGTGAGCAGGAACAACAGCGGCACGAAGATGACGATCGCCAGCGTGACGCCCTTGGTCAGCGCCACCAGATCGGTGATCGATGCGTAGCGCCACAGCGCGCGGTAGAAGCGCAGCCGCCAGAACACCACGCCGCACACCACCGTGAACAGCGCGGTGCCTTCGACGATGTACCCCGAGACCTGGTCCATCATCGCGTCGCCGAGCCGCAGGTACAGCGACAACGCAAACGAAACCGCCGCCATGATGAGGTCGTGAATGGCGGCGACGTAAGGGCGGTTCAGGCGAATCCTAGCCATCGACGGGGGTCCTGCTCGGGCCGCGAAAATACCACAGAAGCGCCGCCACCGACAGCGCACCGATGACCACCCCCGCAGTGGTCGGCGCCGGCCCGGCGAGGCTCGCGAGCGCGCACGCGGCGAGCACCAGGTTGACCGCGAGAATCGCCCGGACGACCGCGGCGTGGCTCAGGCCCCGCTGCACCGCGCGCTGGTAATAGTGCTCGCGGTGCGCCCGCCACACGCGCTCGCCGCGCGCCAGGCGCCGGGCGAGCGTCGCCGTCGCATCGGCGATGTAATAGAGCGGCAGCAGCAACGCCGCCGCCCACAACCCCGCCGCCGCCGCGCCCAGCAGCAGCCAACCGAGGAGGTAGCCGAGCGGCACCGAGCCCACGTCGCCGAGGAAGATGCGCGCCGGATGCCAGTTCCACGGCAGGAAGCCGAGCGCCGCGGCGGCGATGATCAGCGCATAGAGTCTCGCGTCGCCGGCCCAGCCGCCGGCGAGCGCGACGAGAAACAGGCCGACGCCGATGCACGCTGCTTCGGCGCCGCTGATGCCGTCGATGCCGTCCATGAAGTTGAACAGGTTGACGAACCACATCCAGGCGAGCGCCGCCAACGCCAGGTCGAGCCATTCGGGCAGCAGTCCCTGGAACACCGGCCCCACGCCCGGCAGCGCGGAGAGCCCGACGCCGACCGCCGCGGCATGCGCGGCGAGCCGGGGCAGCGCCCCGAGGCCGCGCAGGTCGTCGAGCCACGAGACCGCGG
>JACZUY010000052.1 GCA_022572945.1 Pseudomonadota bacterium | reverse complement strand
TGCGGTTGCCGATGGCCTCGCGAAACTCGCGCGCGATATGGCCCTTGTGCTCGATCGTGAGGTACGAGATGCAGCGCGTCGCGTCGATCTGGTAGGGCGCCGGGAACGCGTCCGTCGGGCAGGCGTCGAGGCACGCGTGGCACGAGCCGCAATGGTCGGTTTCGGCGTCATCGGGGGGCAGCGCGAGCGTGGTGAACAGCTCGCCGAGGAACAGCCACGAGCCGAAGTCGCGCGACACCAGGTTGGTGTGCTTGCCCTGCCAGCCGATCCCGGCCTGCTCGGCGGCCGGCTTCTCCATCACCGGCGCGGTATCGACGAACAGCTTGACCTCGGCGCCGTAGCGCTCGGCGACGAAGCGGGCGAGGCGCCTGAGCCGGCTCTTCAATACTTTGTGGTAGTCGCCGCCGCGGGCGTAGACCGAGACCGCCCCCAGCGCGCGCCTCTCGAGCAGCGCGAGCGGGTCCTCGCCGGGCGTGTAGTTCATGCCCAGGGAGATGACCGTCGCGACCTCGGGCCACAGCGCCCTGGGCGAGGCGCGGCGCGCGGCGTTGCGCGCCAGCCAGTCCATCTCGCCGTGCAGGCCCTGCTCGAGGAACGCGCCGAGGTCCGCGGCCACATGGCGCGGCTGCTCGGGCGCGGCGAATCCGACCGCGTCGAAGCCCAACGCGCGGGCGTGCTCAGCGATCTCCGCCTTCGCCGCGTCGGGCGCGGTCGGCTCGGGGTCCGGGGCCGCGGTGGTTTTCATGGCCCGATCAGAAGTCGAGGTCGGCGTAGTGCTTGGGCGGGGGCAGGCCGGGGATGGTGTCCTTGAGGAGCGGGCGGAAGCTCGGGCGCGACTTGAGCCGGGCGTACCACGCCTTGGCGCCCGGGTGGTCCTCCCACGGCACGTCGCCGAGGTAATCGACCGCCGAGAGCCGCGCCGCCGCCGCCAGGTCGGCGAGCGAGAGGTCGTTGCCGGCGAGCCAGTTGCGGCTCTCGGCGAGCCAGGCGATGTACTCGAGGTGGGTGTGGATGTTGGCGAGCCCGGCGCGGATCGCTTTCGTGCTGGGCTCGCCGAGACCGAGGAATCGCTTCATCACCTTCTCGCCGACCAGGTTGTCGGACACCTCGGCCGCGAACTTGCCGTCGAACCAGGCGACGAGCCTCCGCGCCTCGGCGCGGGCGGCCGGCGCGCGCCCGAGGAGCGGCGGCTCGGGGTAGACCTCGTCGAGATACTCGCAGATCGCCACGCCGTCGGCGAGCGCGCCGACGCCGTCCTCGATCAGCACCGGCACCTCGCCGGCCGGGTTCATGGCCAGGAACTCGGGGCGGCGCTCCCACGTGTTCTCGACCTTCATCCGGAAGTCGAGCTTCTTCTCGCCGAGCGCGAGCCGAACCTTGCGCGAGGCGGGATCGAGCCACAGGTGATAGAGCGTCCGCATGGGCCGAAGAGTAGCCGAACGCCGTGGCCCGATACAGGGGTTGCCGACGGGGAGCGTCGATTGCGTGCCCCGGTCGCGGGAGCGGTGGGCTTGATATCCGCCCCTCCGTGGAATAACGGGGACAGTTTATTTAATTATTGATCGCTTTGGTCTGGGCCCCGGTTTGCGCTTAGCGAGCACGCGGCCGAGCTGATTCTCCAATCTTGCGATGAAGCCGTTGTCGCCGAGCGGGCGGCCGGTGCGTTCATGGCCTCTCAGCGCGGCAGCCTGCGGGTCATCCAGCCCGTCCGCCAGGAACGCCGCCCAGTCCGGGACCAGATCGAGCAGCGGCGCCACGGTGACTAGGCCGTCGTCGCGGCCAGCGAGATGTGCCCTGGCGCTCGACCAGGAATGCGCCTCGGGCCGCCGCCTGAGACGCGCGCGCACCGGGTTGAGCTCGACGTAGCGCGCCGCGGCCAGGAGGTAGGGCTCGTTCATCGGAAACGAGGCGAAACGCTCCTGCCAAAGATGCCCGCGCCAGCCTTCTCGGAGGTTGATCGCTCGCGTGTAGCGGCGATGCGCCTCGCCAATCGCGCGCGCGAGCCCGTCCTCGGTCTGCGGCACAGCGATCAGGTGGACGTGGTTGGGCATCAGGCAGTAGGCCCATATCTCGACGTCCCAACGCTGGCAGCATTCGGCCATCAGCGCGCGGTAGAGGCGGTAGTCCGCCGGGCCGAAGAAGGTCTGCTGGCGCCGGTTGCCCCGCTGCGTGACGTGATGCGGAACGCCGGGGGCGACGACGCGTGCCAGTCTCGCCATGCCGCCAACCTAACCCCGGCAACTTCGTCGGTCCACAGTTAAATAAACTGTCCCCATAACGTACTCGTCTGCGGCACGCGTTCGGCACCAGCCACTGGCGAAAGAGCGTGTATATACACCCAGTTACTTGCGGCGCCGGCGAACGCGGGTGAACGCACGCCAACGCGGGCGAACACCGGTGACGACTGCGCGCCTGCCGCGCGCTACGCGGTCGCCGCTTGCGTCTCGTCGATGAGCGGATGTTCGAGGCGGTCGAGCATCTCCTTGGGGCAGATCTGCCAGAAGCGCTCGACCCAGACGTCCCAACCGTCGAGGATGCGCAAGGCGAAGCGCGAGCCGGTCTGCTCGGCGTGATCGACGACCAGGCCCTTGAGCACGGTCTCCCAATACTCGCTCGCGATGCGCTGGAAGACCACCGAATCGGCGTTGATGCGGTGGCGCAAGGTCTCCTCGTCGACCGCTACGAAGGCCATGCCGCCGGTCATGCCGGCGGCGAAGTTGTTGCCGATCGCCCCGAGGATCACGGCGACGCCCCCGGTCATGTACTCGCAGCCGTTGGCGCCGCAGCCCTCGACCACCGTGAGGGCGCCCGAGTTGCGCACCGCGAAGCGCTCGCCCGCCTGGCCGGCGGCGAACAGCCTGCCCGAGGTAGCGCCGTAGAGCACGGTGTTGCCGATGATGGTGTTGTCCTGGCTCTCGAGCGGGCTCGAAACCGTCGGCCGGACGACGATGGTGCCGCCCGAGAGCCCCTTGCCGACGTAGTCGTTGGCGTCGCCGAAGACCTCGAGCTTGACCCCCTGCACGAGCCACGCGCCGAGCGATTGCCCGGCCGAGCCGCGCAGCCGCACGGTGATGTGGTCGGGCCTCAGCCCGTGATCGCCGTAGCGCCGGCTGATCATCGAGCTCAGCTTGGCGCCGATGGCGCGCTGGGTGTTGCGGACGTTGTACGCGAGCTGCTTCTTCACGCCGGCGATGAGCGCCGCGCGCGCGTCCTCGATGATCTGCGCATCGAGCGTCTCGGGCACCTCGTTGCGCCCTTCGAGGGTGCAGTAGCGCGCGTTGTCGCCGGGGTCGGCCTGCACCAGGAGCGGGTTGAGATCGAGGTCGTCGAGGTAGGGGCTGCCCCGGCTCACCTGCGCCAGCAAGTCGCAGCGGCCGACGATCTCCTGGATCGAGCGCGCGCCGAGCGAGGCGAGGATCTCGCGCACCTCCTCGGCGAGGAAGCTGAACAGGTTGACCACCTTCTCGGGCGTGCCCTCGAACTTCTCCCTGAGCTTGGGGTCGTGGGTGGTGACGCCGACCGGGCAGGTGTTCGAGTGGCACTGGCGCACGAGGATGCAGCCCATCGCCACCAGCGAGGTGGTGCCGACGCCGAACTCCTCGGCGCCGAGCATGGCGGCGATCACCACGTCGCGCCCGGTGCGGATGCCGCCGTCGACGCGCAGCCGCACGCGGTGGCGCAGGCGGTTGAGCGTGAGCACCTGGTTGACCTCGGACAGCCCCATCTCCCACGGCGCGCCGGCGTATTTGATGCTCGACTGCGGGCTCGCGCCGGTGCCGCCCGAGTGGCCGGCGATGAGGACCACGTCGGCCTTGGCCTTGACCACGCCCGCGGCGACGGCGCCGATGCCGGCCTGGGCGACGAGCTTGACCGAGACCTTGGCGTCCGGGTTGATCTGCTTGAGGTCGTAGATCAGCTGGGCGAGGTCCTCGATCGAGTAGATGTCGTGGTGCGGCGGCGGCGAGATCAGCGTCACCCCTGGCGTCGCGTGCCTGAGCCGCGCGATATCGTCCGTCACCTTGAAGCCGGGAAGCTGGCCGCCCTCGCCGGGCTTCGCCCCTTGCGCGATCTTGATCTCGATCTCGGAGCAGTGATTCAGGTACTCGGCGGTGACCCCGAAGCGAGCCGACGCGATCTGCTTGATGTTGGAGTTGGCGTTGTCGCCGTCGGCGCGCGGCCGGTAGCGCTCTGGGTCCTCGCCGCCCTCGCCCGAGCACGACATGGCGCCCATCCGGTTCATGGCGATGGCGAGCGTCTCGTGCGCCTCGACCGAGAGCGCGCCCAGGGACATGCTGCCGCTCTGGAAACGCTTGCGGATCTCGGTGATCGACTCGACCTCGTCGACCGGGACCGGCTCGCCGAGCGCGCGGAAGTCCATGAGGTCGCGCAGGTTCACCGGCGCCTGCTCGCGGATGCCCTGGGAGTACTTCTTGTAGAGCTGGTACGAATCGGTCGCTACCGCGGCCTGCAGCGTGTGGATCAGCTGCGGCGCGAAGGCGTGGACCTCGCCCGTCACGCGGTACCGGTAGAGCCCGCCGACCGGCAGAATCGCGGCGCCGTCGGCCGTCGCCGCGGCGTGGAGGTCGAGGACCTTGCGCTCGATGCCGGTGTAGCCGATGCCCGAGATGCGCGACGGCATCGCCGGGAAGACGTCGGCGACGAGCGTGCGCGACAGCCCGATGGCCTCGAAGTTGTAGCCGCCGCGGTACGAGCTGACGACCGCGATGCCCATCTTCGACATCACCTTCAGCAGCCCCTGATCAACCGCCGTCCTGTAGCGCTCGAGGCATTCGTCCAGGGTCAGGCCGGGGAACAGCCCGCGCCGGTGGCGGTCGGCAATCGAGGCTTCGGCGAGATAGGGGTTGACCGTCGTCGCGCCGACGCCGACGAGCACCGCGACGTAGTGCACGTCGAGGCATTCGGCGGCGCGCACGTTGATCGAGGTGTAGGTGCGCAGGTCGTGGCGCACCAGGTGCGAGTGCACCGCGCCGGCGGCGAGGATCATCGGGATCGCCGCGCGCCCGGGCCCGATGTCGCGGTCGTCGAGGATGACGTGGAGACTGCCGCCGCGCACCGCGTCCTCGGCTTGCGTGCGAATCCGGGCGATGGCGTCATAAAGCGCGTCCCCACCGCCGTCGACGGCGAAGGTGCAGTCGATCTCGCTCGCCGCCTCGCCTATGTAGCGCAGCATCGCGTCGAAGCCGACGTTGCTGACCACCGGCGAGGCGAGGAGCAGGATGTCGGTCTGGCTGGCGTCCTCGTCGAGCACGTTGGTGAGGTTGCCGAGCCGGGTGTTGAGCGACATGACGCGGCTTTCGCGCAGCGAATCGACCGGCGGGTTGGTCACCTGGCTGAACTGCTGGCGGAAGAAGTGGTGGAGCCCGCGGTAGCCGCGCGACAGGACCGCGAGCGGCGTGTCGTCGCCCATCGATCCGGTCGCCTCCTTGGCGTCTGCGACCATCGGCTGGAGGATGAGCTCGAGGTCCTCCATGGTGTAGCCGGCGGCGCGCTGGCGCATGCGCAATTCGTCGCCCGGAAATTCCTCAGCCGCGCGTGCGCTGTCCGGCTCCAGGTCCTTGAGCTCGGTGATGTTGCGCACCCACTCGGCGTACGGCCGTTCGGCGGCGAGCGCGTCCTTGAGCTCGCGGTCGTGGCAAAGCCTGCCGGCGGCGAGGTCGACGCCGATCATCTGCCCCGGCCCGACGCGGCCCTTCTCGACGATCTCGGTCTCGGGCATCGACACCATGCCGGCCTCGGAGCCGACGACGAGCAGGCCCTGGCGGCTGATGGCGTAGCGCATCGGCCTGAGGCCGTTGCGGTCCATGCCGGCGATCACCCAGCGGCCATCGGTGGCGGCGATCGCCGCCGGGCCGTCCCACGGCTCCATCACCGTGTTGCAGTAGCTGTAGAGAGCCTTGTGCGCCTCGGGAATCGCGGTGTCCTTCGACCACGCCTCGGGGATCAGCAGCGTCTTCACCAGCGGCGCCGAGCGCCCCGCGCGCACCAGCACCTCGAAGGCGGCGTCGAGCGCCGCCGAATCGGAGCTTCCCGCCTGGATGATCGGCTTGATGTCCTCGCCGTGCTCGCGGAACAGCGCGCTCACCATGCGCGGCTCGTGGCACTTCATCCAGTTGACGTTGCCGCGCAGGGTGTTGATCTCGCCGTTGTGCGCCAGCGTGCGGAAGGGCTGCGCCAGCCGCCAGGTGGGGAAGGTGTTGGTCGAGTAGCGCTGGTGATAGATGGCGAAGGACGAGACGAAACGGTCGTCGAGGAGATCGGGGTAGAACGCGGTCAGCTGCTCGGCGAGAAACATGCCCTTGTAGATAATCGAGCGGCACGAAAGCGAGCAGATGTAGAAGTCGGTGACGTGCGCCTCGAGCACCCGGCGCTCGATCTTGCGGCGGATGATGTAGAGGTCGAGCTCGAACTTGTCCTCTTCCGCGCCGGCGTCGTTGGCGATCATGATCTGCTCGATCTCGGGCCGCGTGGCGTTGGCCTTCTCGCCGATCACGCCGGCGTCGACCGGCACTTGCCGCCAGCCGTAGATCTGGTAGCCGAAGCCCAGGATCTCGGTCTCGACGATGCCGCGGCAGGCTTCCTGGGCGCCGAGGTCGGTCTTGGGCAGGAACACCATGCCCACCGCGAGCCGGCCGCCACCGGCGACGTGGCCGGTGCGGGCGATGTGCTCCTTGAAGAAGTCCTGCGGGATCTCGACGTGGAGGCCGGCGCCGTCGCCGGTCTTGCCGTCGGCGTCAACCGCGCCGCGGTGCCATAACGCCTTCAAGGCGTCGATGCCGGCGAGCACCACGTCGCGGCGCGGCTTGCCATCAAGCGCTGCGACGAGGCCGACGCCGCACGCGTCGTGCTCGCTCGCCGGATCGTAAAGCCCGTCGCGCGCGAGCCGGCGGGCGTTCGCCCGCCACGCCTCGACGAACCGTTCGCCCTGGTTCGGCCCGTTCATCGCGTCCCTCACCCTCACTCAGCTGCGGCGGCGACGGCGTCACCCGCCGCCTTCGCCCGAATATAGGCGTCGACGCCGTCGGCGGCGTCGCGTCCGTCCTTGATCGCCCACACCACCAGCGAGGCGCCGCGGATAATGTCGCCGGCGGCGAACACGCCGTCGAGGCTGGTCATCATCGTCTTGTAGCTGATCTTCAGCGTGCCCCAGCGGGTGAGACCGAGGTCGGGGGCGTCGAACGCCGCCGGCAGGTCCTCCGCGTCGAACCCCAGCGCCGTAACCGCCAGGTCGCAGGGCAGGGTGAAACTCGAATCGGGCACCGGCTTGGGCGTCTGCCGGCCCGAGGCGTCGGGCGCGCCGAGCCGCATGCGCTGGGCGCGCACGCCTTCGACCGCACGATCGCCGAGGAACGCCTCGGGCGCCGACAGCCAGACGAAATCGACGCCTTCCTCGATGGCGTGACTGACCTCGCGTTGCGAGCCCGGCATGTTGTCGCGGTCGCGGCGGTAGAGGCAGCTCACCGACGCCGCGCCCTGGCGCACCGCGGTGCGCACGCAGTCCATGCCGGTGTCGCCGCCGCCGATGACGACGACGTGCTTTTCGCGGGCGTCGAGCGCGCCCGAATCGAACGCCGGGACCGCATCGCCGAGACCCTTGCGGTTGCTCGCGGTGAGGTACGTCATCGCCGCCACGATGTTGTCGAGCCCGCTGCCCGGCAGGGCGATCTCGCGCGCCACATAGACGCCGGTGGCGATGATCACCGCGTCGTGGCGGGCGCGCAGCTCGGCGAGGCCGGCGTCGCGCCCGACCTCGAACTCGGTGTGAAAGACGACGCCGCCATCGGCGAGCAGCCGCGCGCGGCGCTCGACGTCGCGCTTTTCGAGCTTGAAGTTGGGGATGCCATAGACCAGCAGCCCGCCGATGCGGTCGTAGCGGTCGTAAACGTGCGCCTGATATCCCTTGCGCCGCAGCCGGTCGGCGGCGGCGAGCCCCGCCGGGCCGCCGCCGATGATGCCGACCGACTGCTCGAGTTCGCGTGCCGGCCGCGGCGGCTTGACCCAGCCTTCGGCGAAGGCGGTTTCGACGATGTAATTCTCGACCGCGCCGATGGTGACTCCGCCGAAGCCCTTCTCGATGACGCAGTTGCCCTCGCACAGCCGGTCCTGGGGGCAGATGCGGCCGCAGATCTCGGGGAAGGTGTTGGTCGCCGACGCGATCTCATAGGCCTCCTCGAGGCGGCCCTCGGCGGTGAGCATGAGCCAGTCGGGGATGTTGTTGTGCAGCGGGCAATGGACCTGGCAGAAGGGAACGCCGCACTGCGAGCACCGGCCCGCCTGCTCGGCGGCGAAATCGGGCTGGAAGTTGCGGAAAATCTCGTCGAAGTCATCGCGGCGCACGTCGGCGGTGCGCTTTTCGGGCGTCTCGCGGTCAACGGAAACGAATTTCAGCAAATTATGCGCCAACGAATCCCCCGCTTTCCCCAACATGCGGCCCGCTGAGGCCGTTGCGAAACTTAACTCATACGCGAAAAAAGCCATTCGCGCGAGCAAATCCCAACATATAGGTCAACAAAGCTGACTATAAACCCTAGCAAATTGTGACAGCCGTCACAATAGCGCGCTTGCACGGTCCCTGGCGACCGAAATTTAGGTCCGGAACGAGACTAACTGGCTCGGTGGCGTCGCCCATGACCGTGGTGTATGGTGCGCCGGACCAACGGAAGCGGGGGGCGCGTGTCCGGGCTGCAGATTGTCGTTTTGGCCCTGGTCCAGGGAATCACCGAGTTCCTGCCGATCAGTTCCCAGGCCCATCTCATTCTCGCCGACGAGTTCTTTGGCTGGCCCGACGCCGGTTTGCTCATTCGCGTCGCCGTCCACGTCGGGACGCTCGGGGCGGTGATGGTGTATTTCCGCCGCGACCTGTGGATGATGCTTAGCGGCCTGGGGCGCCTGGCCGGCGGCCGCGACCCGGGCGTACGGCTCGCGCTATTTCTCGTGATCGCAACCGTACCCGTCGTGGCGGCGGGTGGAATTGGCGCATATTACGGAGTTATTGACCGCCTTCAGGAAATCGAAGTCATCGGCTGGGCGATGCTCGGTTTCGGCCTGTTGCTCTACGCCGCCGATCGCTTCAACATGACGATCCGCAGGATCGAGCACCTCACGCTCGCCCATGCGGTCTTCATCGGCGTCGCCCAGGTGCTGGCGTTGATTCCCGGCACCAGCCGTTCCGGAATCACCATGACGGCCGCCCGCGCGCTGGGATACGAGCGCGCCGAGGGAGCACGATTTTCGATGCTGCTGTCGATCCCGGTGATCGTTGCGGCAGGAACCCACCAGGGCTACAAACTTTACCAAATCGGCGACATGGAACTCACCGCCGCGGCGCTCGTCGCCGCCGGGCTGGCCTTCGTCTCGGCGCTCGCCGCCATCGGCCTGATGATGGCGTGGCTGAGAAGGTCGAGCTTCACCCCCTTCGTGATCTACCGCGTGGCGCTGGGCGCCGGGCTCTTGTGGTGGGCCTATACCGGCGGCGGTTGAGCGCCGGGACTGGTCAGGGCGAAGGCGCGGATTGGGCCGCGCCGGCGCGGCGATAGCGGGCGAGGTAAGCGGGCACGACGGCCTCGACGCTCGTCGGCGTGATTCCAAGATCGGCGAGGCCCGGCGCGTTCGCGCCGACGACGTTGTCGCGCCGCAACAGCTTGACCTGGTCGCGGGTGAGCAACGGCTTGGGCAGGCGTTCGAGGAACAGCGCCTCGAGGTCGGCCGCCCAGAACGGCAGCGGCACGAGCAGCCGGCGGCGCCCGGTCGCGCGCAGGACGACCTCGAGCACCTCGCGGAACGTGTAAACCCGCGGCCCGCCGAGCTCGTAGGTCTTGCCCGCCGTTGCCGGGTCGGCGGCGATGCGCAGCACCGCTTCGGCGACGTCGCCGACGTAGACCGGCTGGAACCGGGTGTGGCCGCCGCCGATCAGCGGCAACGCGGGGGTGAACCGCGCCATCGCGGCGAAGCGGTTGAAGAAAACGTCCTCGGGGCCGAAGACGATGCTGGGGCGGACGATGGTGGCGTGCGGGAACGCCTCCCGCACCGCCGCCTCGCCCGCCGCCTTGGTGCGCGCGTAGAGCGACCGCGAGGTCGGCGCGGCGCCGACCGCCGAGACGTGGATCAGCCGCTTCGCCCCGGCGGCCGACGCCGCCTCGGCCACGCGGCGGGCGCCTTGCGTATGGACCGCGGCGAAGCTCTGGCGTCCGCTCTCGAAGAGGATGCCAACCAGATTGACGACGACGTCGGCGCCCGCGGCGGCGGCGGCGACCGACGCCTCGTCGAGCAGGTCGGCGCGCCTGGGAACGACCTGCCCGGGGTCGCCGACCGGCTTGAGTTGCGCCGCCGCTTCGGCGTCGCGCGCCGCGACGATGATCCGCGCGCCCGCCTTGGCGAGCCGCCGCACGATGTGCCGGCCGAGGAACCCCGACCCGCCGAACACGACCACCCGGCCGCCATTGATCATTTTGCCGGCTCCATCGATTGTCTCGCCCGCCGCCCGGCGCGCCGGACCCTCCAATGATACCGCCGAGCGCGACCGCGCGCCGCGCCCCCTGGCGCGAAAGCCAAGGGGCCGGATGGCCCCGCCCGGCGCCTGAGGGAACATAGGCGAGCCCATTCATGGGCTCGCCGGTATGATAACCCGAGAGCCGGGTTACGCAACGCCAACCGCAAGCCTCGCTTGGACCCACAGTCGGTTGACACCGGCCGGACGATGGGGCTAGGTGACACCCCCGTTCAGGCGGCCCAGGTGGCGGAATTGGTAGACGCGCTAGCTTCAGGTGCTAGTGACCGTAAGGTCGTGGAAGTTCGAGTCTTCTCCTGGGCACCATCCCCGCCGCGTCTCGACGCCGGCCTGGCGCGGCGGTGCGCGGGCGGTGATCGCCGATGACGGTCGAGCTTCACCGCGGCGATCTTCCCGACGGCCTCGGGTTCGGCGATTCGGTCGCCATCGACACCGAAACCATGGGCCTCGACCCCCGCCGCGACCGGCTTTGCCTGGTGCAGCTTTCGGGCGACGGCGAGGACGTCCACGTCGTCCAGTTCGCCCGCGGCGCGTACGACGCGCCCCGGCTCACGGCGCTGCTCACCGACCCGGGGGTCACCAAGATATTTCATTTCGCGCGCTTCGACCTCGCCATGCTGCGGCGCCACCTCGGCATCGTTGTCGCGCCGGTCTACTGCACCAAGATCGCCGCCAAGCTCGTGCGCACCTTCACCGACCGCCACGGCCTCAAGGACCTGTGCCGCGACCTGCTCGGCGTCGAGCTATCGAAGCAGCAGCAGACCTCGGACTGGGGCGCCGACGCGCTGACCCCCGAACAGCTCGACTACGCCGCCTCCGACGTGCGCCACCTGCACCGGTTGCGCGAGCGGCTCGACGACCTTCTCGAGCGCGAGGGGCGCCGCGAGCTGGCCGCCGCCTGCTTCGCCTTCCTGCCGCAACGCGCCGCGCTCGACTTGTTGGGCTGGGATGATCCCGACATTTTCGGGCACTGACGCGCGCCCACGCGGTTCCCCCGTATTTATTGCTTTCCGCGCCGGCAGGCCGCATAATTCCCCGGTGGCCCGTGCCCGGGTCGCCGATCCTCAGCGACGATGAATTCGGCATCATGAATTCGGCTACCGCCCGCCACCGCCGCGCCGCGCCGCGCAGCTTAACCTCGACATGAAGACGCGGCGCTCGTTCAGCTTTCGGGCCGTGTCGCGGCCCGGCATGGCCGCCTTCAGCGCGCGCTATAGCCGCTTCGTCGGTCTGATGAAGGTCGTCTTGCCGGTCACCGCCGCGGTGCTGGCGGTGATGGTCGTGGTTTGGCCCTACGTCGGCGGGAGCGACAACGGCATTCCACTGTCGTACGCCACCATCGGCGTCGACATCGACGATGCGGTCTACATGACCAACGCCCGCTATATCGGCACCGACGACCAGAACCAGCCCTATACGATCACCGCCGATCGGGTCACCCAGGAAACCGACGACTCTGACATCATTCGCCTCACCTCGCCCAAGGCCGACATCCTGCTCGCCGACGGCGCCTGGCTCGCGCTCACCGCGCGGTCCGGCACGTTGCGCCGCGCCAGCGAGAAGCTGCTGCTCGACGGCGGCGTCAGCATCTTCTCGGACGCCGGTTACGAGTTGCGCACCGAGCGCGCCGAGTTCGACCTTCGGGCGAACCGCGCGCACGGCACGACGCGGATCGAGGGACAAGGGCCGTTCGGCGTGCTCAGCGCCGACGGTTTCCGGCTCGAGGACAAAGGACGGCGGATTCACTTCGAGGGCCGCGTGCGCGTGGTGGTTTACCCGAAGGCGGGATCCGAACGCCTGTGACGGCAACGCGGCGCGTGACCGGAGCTTTGGTCCGGCGGGTCGCCGCGGTCGCCGCGCTCGCCCTGGCGCTCGCCCCCGGCGCGGCGCGAACCCAAACCGAGCTTGGCCAAGGCTACGACACGTCGCTGCCTATCGAGATCACCGCCGACTCGCTCGAGGTCGAGAACGACCGGCAGATGGCGACGTTCCGCGGCAACGTTGACGCGGTGCAAGGCGAGATGAACCTGCGCGCCGACCAACTCATCGTCTATTACCGCTCCGAATCGAACAACCAGAACTCGATCTGGCTCATCGAGGCCGAGGGCAACGTGTTTCTCTCCTCGCCGACCGAGATGGCGCAGGGCGATAAAGGGGTCTATAACGTGGACGCCGATACGATCGAGTTGATCGGCTCGGTGGTCCTGACCCGCGGCAACAACGTCATCCGCGGCGATCGCTTGCACATGAACCTCGCCACCGGCCAGAGCAAGGTGGTGAGCGACGCCGCCGCGTCGGGCGGGCAGGGTCGCGTCAAGGCCTTGTTCGTGCCGAAGTCGGGATCGACCGAATCGTCACAGTAGCCGTCCGGAACCGTAAGGCGGGAGAATTGCATGGTTGAGTCGTCGCAGGCGCGGAGTTCGACGGCGGCGCCGGTCGGCGTCGATTCGCCGCCCCAGCTGGTCAGCGACAATTCGGGCTTGGTCGCCCGCAACCTCGGCAAGCAGTATCGCAAGCGACCGGTCCTGCGCGAGGTCAGCTTGCAAGTCCGGCGCGGCGAGGCGATCGGCCTTCTGGGGCCGAACGGCGCCGGCAAGACCACGTGCTTCTACCTGATTACCGGGTTGATCGCGCCCGATTTCGGCAGCATCTACCTCGACGGCCTCGACATCAGCGAACTGCCGATGTACCGCCGCGCGCGCCTCGGCATCGGCTATCTGCCGCAGGAGGCCTCGATCTTTCGCGGGCTCTCGGTCGAGAACAACATCCGCGCCGTGCTCGAGGTCGTCGAGCCGATCCGCGAGACGCGCGAGGCCATGCTCGACGACCTCCTCGCCGAGTTCTCGATCAGCCATCTCCGGCGGGCACCGGCGTTGGCGCTTTCCGGCGGCGAGCGGCGGCGCGTCGAGATCGCCCGGGCGCTCGCCTCGCAGCCGAGCTTCATGCTGCTCGACGAGCCACTCGCCGGCATCGACCCGATCGCCGTGGCCGACATCC
>JACZUY010000051.1 GCA_022572945.1 Pseudomonadota bacterium | reverse complement strand
GGGCGAGGTGCGTCGCTCGACGCTGGCGGCGCGGCGCGGCGAACCGCGGCGGCGCGCCGGCAAACTGACCATCAGCCAAGCGCTGGCGCAGGAAGACCGCATGCGCAGCCTGGCTTCGGTGCGGCGCGCGCGCGAGCGCGAAAGGCGGTCGCAGCGACCCAAGGCCGAGCCCGTCAAAGTGGTGCGCGAGGTCGTGCTGCCCGAGACCATCACCGTCCAGGAACTCGCCAACCGCATGGCGGTTCGCGGCGCAGACGTGGTCAAGGCGCTGATGAAGATGGGCTCGATGGCGACCATCAACCAGTCGATCGACGCCGATTCCGCCGAGCTCTTGATCCAGGAGTTCGGCCACAAGCTGAAACGAGTCAGCGAGGCCGACGTCGAAATCGGGCTCAAGGGCGACGCCGACCCGGAAGATACGCTGAAGCCCCGCCCGCCGGTGGTGACCGTGATGGGCCACGTCGACCACGGCAAGACGTCGCTGTTGGACGCGCTCCGCCATACCGACGTGGTGAGCGGCGAGGCCGGCGGCATCACCCAGCACATCGGCGCCTACCAGGTGACGCTGGATTCGGGCGCCCGGATTTGCTTCATCGACACGCCGGGCCACGAGGCGTTCACGATGATGCGCGCGCGCGGCGCCAACGCCACCGATATCGTCGTCCTCGTGGTCGCGGCGGACGACGGCGTGATGCCGCAGACGATCGAGGCGATCAACCATGCCAAGGCGGCCGAGGCGCCGATCATCGTGGCGATCAACAAGATCGACCGGCCCGACGCCGACCCCGGTCGGGTGCGCAACGAGCTGCTGAATCATGATCTTGTGGTCGAGGAACACGGCGGCGAGGTGCTGTCGATCGAGGTTTCGGCCACCGAGCGACTCAATCTCGACAAGCTCGAAGAGGCGATCGTCCTGCAGGCCGAGATTCTCGACCTCAAGGCCAACCCCGACCGGCCCGCCGAAGGCGTCGTCGTCGAGGCGCGGCTCGACCGCGGCCGCGGATCGGTGGCCACCGTGCTCGTCCAGCGCGGCACCTTGCGGGTCGGCGACCTCGTCGTCGTCGGTGGGGAATGGGGCCGCGTGCGCGCGCTCGTCGATGACCGCGGCGGCAAGGTCGAAGAGGCCGGGCCCGGCGTTCCGGTCGAGATTGTCGGCCTGAGCGGCATTCCCCAGGCGGGCGACGAGGTCGTCGCCGTCGAAAGCGAGCGCCGCGCCCGCGAGATCACCGACTACCGCCAGACGCTGCTGCGCGAGAAGCGCGCGGCCGCAGGCGTGCGCGGCACCGTCGAGCAGATGTTCGCCGATATCGAGGCCGGCAAGACCAAGACCCTGCCGGTGGTGATCAAGGCCGACGTCCACGGCTCGGTCGAGGCGATCGCCGGCAGCCTGGAAAAACTCGGCACCGACGAGGTCGCGATCGAGGTGCTGCATTCCGGCGTCGGCGGCATCAACGAATCCGACGTCACGCTGGCGCACGCCTCGGGGGCGCTGATCCTCGGCTTCAACGTGCGTGCCAACGCCCAGGCGCGCGAGCTCGCCCGCCGCGACCAGCTCGAGATTCGCTATTACTCGGTAATCTACGACCTGATCGACGACCTCAAGACGTCGCTGAGCGGGCTGCTCCCGCCGGCGCTCCGTGAGCGCATCATCGGCAATGCCCAGGTGCTCGAGGTGTTTGACATCACCAAGGTCGGCAAGATCGCTGGTTGCCGCGTCACCGACGGCGTCATCAAGCGCACCGCCCGCGTCCGCCTGTTGCGCGACGACACGGTCATCTACGAAGGCAAGCTCGCCACGCTCAAGCGTTTCAAGGACGACGCCCGCGAGGTCAAGGAAGGGCTCGAGTGCGGCATGGCGTTCGAGAACTACCACGATCTGCGCGACGGCGACGTCATCGAGGCGTTCGAGGTGGAGGAGATCGCGCGCAGCCTTTAGAGCGTAATCCGAACGATTCCACTCGTTCGGATTACGCCAGCCCGCAAGTGCGGGCCGCCGCTTATGCGGCGGTAGCCGGCGTGGCGTTTGAACGCAGCCGACCTTTGACTTGAGTAAAGGTGGACGAATAGTGCTTTAGCACGCCCGATCCTGGGGGTGTGCGCCGCGCGGAAACCCCGTCGTCACGCGAGAACGAGGAAAATATGACCAGAGGCTCCGGCAGGTCACCCGGGCAACGGCAGTTGCGCGTAGGCGAGGAACTGCGCCACGCGCTGGCCGAAGTCTTCGCCCGCGGCAGCCTGCGCGATCCCGCGCTGAAGGATGCCTCGGTCACCGTGACCGAGGTGCGGATAAGTCCCGACCTGCGCAACGCGACGGCGTTCGTTACGCCGCTCGGCGGCGGCGACGCGACCGAGCTGCTCGCCGCGCTGGCGCGCGCCGCGCCTTACGTGAGGGGCCAGATCGGCCGCATGATGCGGCTCAGATTCACGCCCGCGATCGCGTTCGAGCTCGATACCTCGTTCGACCGCGTCAGCTACATCGACGCGCTGCTGCGGCGGCCCGCGGTCGCCGCGGACCTCGACGGGGAAGCCGGCGACGACGACGATGGCGCGTAAACGCAAGGGCCGGCCGATCCACGGCTGGTTGGTCATCGACAAGGCCGCGGGCATGACCTCGGCGCGCGTGGTCGCGCGGGTGCTGGGCATCACCGGCGCGGCGAAGGCGGGTCACGGCGGCACGCTCGATCCCATGGCCACCGGGGTGTTGCCGGTGGCCATGGGCGAAGCCACCAAGACCGTGGCCTTTGTCATCGGCAGCGCCAAGACCTACCGCTTCACCGTCCGCTGGGGCGAGGCGCGCGACACCGACGATGCCGACGGCGCGGTCACGGCGACGAGCGCGGCGCGGCCGTCCGAGGCGGCGATCCGCGCGTCGCTGCCGGCGTTCACCGGGACGATTCTCCAGGTTCCGCCGGACTACGCCGCGGTCAAGGTGCGGGGCGAACGCGCGTATGTGCTGGCGCGCAAGGGGGAGGCCGTGGACATGGCGCCGCGCGAGGTGGTTATCGACCGCCTCGACCTGGTCGAGGTCGTCGACGCCGACCACGCGGCATTCGAGATGACCTGCGGCAAGGGCACCTACGTGCGGGCGTTCGCCCGCGACCTCGCGGCGCGGCTCGGCACCGTCGCGCACCTGGCGGCGCTGCGCCGCACCGCGGTGGGGCAATTCCGCGACGACGATGCAATTTCGCTAGATAAACTCGCGGCCCTCGTGCATAGTGCCGCGCTGCCCGAGCACATGCGCCCGGTCGAGACCGCGCTGGCCGACATCCCGGCGCAGGCCGTGACCGAGGCGCAAGCGGCTTGCTTGCGTAACGGGCAGGCCGTGCATGTGCTGTGCAGCGCCCCCGGGCTGGTTCGCGCCACCGCCTCAGGCAGGCTGGTGGCGCTCGTCGAAGTGAAGGGGGACAGGGCCCATCCGGTCCGTGTTTTCAACCTTTGAGACTGGAGACAGCGATGTCGATCACGTCCGAGCGCAAGGGCGCGCTCATCTCCGAGTTCGCAGTCACGAAAGGCGACACCGGTTCGCCGGAAGTCCAGGTCGCCGTTCTCAGCGAACGCATTGCCAACCTGACCGAGCATTTCAAGGTCCACAAGAAGGACCGCCACTCGCGCCGCGGGTTGCTGATGCTGGTGAGCCGCCGGCGCCGGCTGTTGGACTATCTGAAGGGCAAGGACCACGAGCGGTACGCGACTCTGATTCAACGCTTGGGTCTGAGAAGGTGAACTCGAATGCCGGGATGCGGAACGCATCCCTTCCGGCATCTTCGCGCACCAGCCGCCGCCGTGGTCAGTCCGCGCGCGGAAGCCGGCGCGCGGGATCGCCGCTAGTACGAAACACGCGGGCGGGCCGGTAGGCGGCCCGTCCGGATGCATGAAGGAATAAGGAATGTTTGACATCTTTCGCAAGGAACTGATCTGGGGCGGGCAGAAGCTGGTGCTCGAGAGCGGCCGCATCGCCCGCCAGGCCGACGGCGCCGTGCTCGTCAACTACGGCGAGACCGTCGTCTTGTGCACCGCGGTCGCGCAGAGGACGCCGAGGGAGGGCATCGATTTCTTCCCGTTGACCGTCAACTACCAGGAAAAGGCGTTCGCCGCGGGCAAGATCCCCGGCGGCTTCTTCAAGCGCGAAGGGCGCCCGGGCGAGAAGGAGACCCTCGTCTCGCGCCTCATCGACCGCCCCATCCGGCCGTTGTTCGCCGCTGGTTTCAAGAACGAGACCCAGGTGATCTGCACGGTGCTTTCGCATGATCTCGAGAACGACCCCGACGTGGTCGCCATGGTCGGCGCCTCGGCGGCGCTGACGATCTCGGGGATCCCGTTTCTCGGCCCGATCGGCGGCGCCCGCGTCGCTTACGTCGACGGCGCGTACGTGCTCAACCCGTCGTATTCGCAACGCGCGGATAGCACGCTCGACCTCGTCGTCGCCGGCACCGCACAGGGCGTGCTGATGGTCGAGTCGGAGGCCCACGAGCTGTCCGAGGAGGTCATGCTCGGCGCGGTGATGTTCGGCCACAGAGAGATGCAGCCGGTGATCGAGGCGATCGTCGCGCTCGCCGAGGACTGCGCCAAGGAGCCGTGGGACGTGCCCGCCGAGGCCGACCGGTCGGCGGCGAAGGCGCGCTTCGCCGAGCTCGCCGAGGCCGATCTGCGCGCCGCCTACGGCGAACCCGAGAAGCAGGCGCGCACCGAGAAGCTCGCGGCGGCGAAAAAAGCCGCGGCCGAAACCATGGCGGCCGAGGAGTTCGACCCCGAGGTCGTCGCCGGCCTCGCCAAGTCGCTCGAAAAGGCGATCGTGCGCGGCAACATTCTCAAAACCGGCGCGCGCATCGACGGCCGCGACACCCGCACGGTGCGGCCGATCGTCGTCGAGGTCGGGGTGCTGCCGCGCGCGCACGGCAGCGCGCTGTTCACGCGCGGCGAGACCCAGGCATTGGTGACCGCCACGCTCGGCACCGGCGAGAACGAGCAGATCATGGACGTGCTCGAGGGCGAGTACCGCGAGCACTTCCTGCTGCACTACAACTTCCCGCCGTATTCGGTGGGCGAGGCCTCGTTCATGCGTCCGCCGGGGCGGCGCGAGATCGGCCACGGCAAGCTGGCGTGGCGGGCGATCCGCCCGCTGCTCCCCAGCAAGGCCGATTTCCCGTACACCATCCGCGTCGTCTCGGAGATCACCGAATCGAACGGCTCGTCGTCGATGGCGACGGTGTGCGGCGCGTCGCTGTCGCTGATGGACGCCGGCGTGCCGCTGTTGCGGCCGGTCGCGGGCATCGCCATGGGGCTGATCAAGGAGGACGACGGCGTCGCCGTCCTGTCCGACATTCTCGGCGACGAGGACCATCTCGGCGACATGGACTTCAAGGTCGCCGGCACCGCCGAGGGCCTCACCTCGCTGCAGATGGACATCAAGATCACCGGCATCACCGAGGAGATCATGCGCACCGCGCTGGATCAGGCGAACGAAGGCCGCATGCATATCCTCGCGGAGATGGGCAAGGCGATCTCGGCGTCGCGCGAGGGCATCAGCTCGCACGCCCCGCGCATCACCATCATCGAGATCCCGCGCGACAAGATCGGCGAGGTGATCGGGCCGGGGGGCAAGGTGATCCGCGAGATCTGCGAAACCACCGGGGCCAAGATCGACATCGAGGACGACGGCACGATCAAGGTGGCGGCGATCGACAGCGCGGCGGCGCAAGCCGCGATCGACCAAATTCGCGACATCGTCGCCGAGCCCGAGGTCGGCGTGATCTACGGCGGCAAGGTGGTCAAAATCCTCGACTTCGGCGCCTTCGTCAACTTCATCGGCAAACGCGACGGGCTCGTCCACATCAGCGAGCTGGCGCCGCACCGGGTGGGGTCGGTCACCGACGTCATCAGCGAAGGCGACGTGGTCAAGGTCAAGGTGCTGGGAATCGACGACCGCGGCAAGGTGCGGCTCAGCATGAAGGCGGTCGACCAGGACACCGGCGAGGACCTCGGCGGCGACGAGGAACGCAGCGAGCATCCCCGCGGGCGCGGCCGGCCCCGGCACCGGGCGGGCTGAACCGCGGGCGATGAAGCTGCCGAGGGTCGTCAGCCACCGGGGGGCGGCGGCGAGCGCGCCGGAAAACACGTTGGCGGGCATCCGCCGCGCCGCCGCGCTCGGCGCGCGCTGGGTCGAGTTCGACGCCATGCTCACCGCCGACGGCCGCTGCGTCCTGTTCCACGACGACCTGCTCGACCGCACCACCGACGCCAAGGGGCCGATCGCCGAGGTTCCGTATGAAACCGTCCGCCGCCTCGACGCCGGCAGCTGGTTCGCTCCCGAGTTCGCGGGCGAGCCGGTGCCCAGCCTCGAAGCCGCGCTCGCCGAGGTCGTGGCGCTGGGGTTGCGCGTCGATCTCGAAATCAAGCCGAGCGCCGGCCGCGAGGTCGAAACCGCGACCGCGGTGATGGCCGAGGTTCGCGCGTTGTGGCCGAAGCGGTCGCCGCCGCCGCTGATCACCAGCTACAATCCGGAATGCCTCGAGGTCGCGCGCGCCGCGGCGCCGGGGTGGCCGCGCGGGCTGATCTGCTTCCGGCTCCCGGGCGACTGGCGGGCGCGGCTCGAGGCGCTCGGCTGCCGCATTTTGGTGTGCATGCACGGCGCCCTGACGCGGCGCAAGGTGACGGCGATCACCGAGGCCGGGATCGCGCTCATGACGTTCACGGTGAACCGGCCCCGCCGCGCCGCCAAACTTTGGCGCTGGGGCGTCTCGAGCATCATCACCGACGCGCCCGAGCTGATCCTCCCGTTGGCGCCGGACGGCGCCCGAGCGCCGGCGCCCGCTGCGCGCTGACCGGGGACGAAAAAGTGTATATACACCTGTTATGGGCGCCGGAAGGTTTTCGTTCGGGCCGATCGACGGGGCGCCGAGCGGCGACCGCGCGGGGCCACAGCCGCGCTCACCCGCTTTGCTTCGCCGGGCAAACGTTATAGCCTTGGCGCCACGGGCAGCAGCGAAGAGCACCGGTATGGTCGATTCCGTAGCGCTGATGGCGGGAAAGCGGGGCCTTGTCATGGGCGTCGCCAACAAGCGCTCGATCGCCTGGGGCGTCGCCAGCGCGCTCGGCCGGCACGGCGCGGAGCTGGCGTTCACATACCAGGACGAGACCATCCTCAAGCGGGTCCGGCCGCTCGCCGCATCGCTCGGGTCGGACATCGTGCTGCCGTGCGACGTGAGCGACCAGGACAGCATCGACGCCGTGTTCGCGGTGCTCGTCGAGCGCTGGGGCGCCCTCGATTTCGTCGTCCACGCCATCGCCTACTCCGACCGGGAAGAGCTCGACGGCAAGTATCTCGATACCACGCGCGACAACTTCGCGCGCACGCTCGACATCTCGTGCTACTCGTTCACCGCGGTGGCAAAGGCGGCCGCGCCGCTGATGAACGACGGCGGCAGCCTGGTCACGCTCACCTACGCGGGGTCGGGGCGGGTGATGCCCAACTACAACGTCATGGGCGTCGCCAAGGCGGCGCTCGAGGCGAGCGTGCGCTACCTCGCCGTCGACCTCGGCGGCGAGGGAGTTCGCGTCAACGCGCTCTCCGCCGGGCCGATGCGCACGCTCGCCGGATCGGCCATTTCCAGCGCCCGCTATATCTACAAGTGGAGCCAGCAAAACGCGCCGTTGCGGCGCAGCCTCGAGCTCGAAGAGGTCGGCGACGCGGCGCTCTACCTCCTGAGCGACCTCGCGAGCGCGGTGACCGGCGAGGTCCATTACGTCGACGGCGGGTACCACATCGTCGGCATGAAGGCGGTGGACCCCAAGCCAGCCAAGCCGCCCGCGGACAGCCGCGGCCGGCCGTCGAGGCGCCCGCGGCGGCGCGCGACGGCGAACTCGGCGCGCCGGCCTCGGGCGAAATCATCGACCCGGCGCGCAGGATGTACGACGAAACCGTCGAGCACGCGCGCGCCGCTTACGACGAGGTCGTGCGCCGCGCCCGCAACGCCTACGAGGAGGTGGTCAAGCACGCGCCCTACGAAGGCGCCGCGGGACCGGCGCGCGGCGCTTACGACGAGCTGGTCACGCACGTCCTCGGCGCCTACGACGAAGCGGTGCGGCAAGCCCGCTCGGCCGGCGAGTCGGCGATCGACCGGATTCGCGCCATCGTCGGCGCGCCCGAGGTCACGCCGACGTTCCGGGTCGCCAACAGGAAGTCGAGTTACAAATTCGAGGAGCTTCTGCAATGCGCCCACGGCGAGCTGTTCGGGCCGCGCAATGCGCGCCTGCCGCTGCCGCCGATGCTGATGTTCGACCGCATCGTTCGGGTCAACGACGACGGCGGAAAGTACGGCAAGGGCGAGATCGTCGCCGAACTCGAAATCAAGCCCCACCTGTGGTTCTTCGATTGCCATTTCGAGTCGGACCCGGTGATGCCGGGGTGCCTCGGGCTCGACGCCCTGTGGCAGCTCCTCGGCTTCCACCTGGGCTGGCTCGGCTGTGCCGGCCGGGGCCGCGCGCTCGGGGTCGGCGAGGTCAAGCTCACCGGGCAGGTGCTGCCCTCGGGCAAGCTGATGCGCTATCATGTCGACCTCAAGCGGGTGATTCAGCGCAGGCTGGTGCTGGGATTCGCCGACGCGGTGATCGAGCTCGACGGCGAGCGGATTTACCAGGCGAACAACCTTCGGGTCGGGCTGTTCGCCGCCGACGATGAGGGAGAGCGATGATGAGACGCGTGGTTGTGACCGGAATGGGCATCATCTGCCCAATCGGCAACAGCACCGCTGAAGTCGTCGAGTCGCTGCGAGAAGGGCGCTCGGGCATCGAGTTTTGCCAGGAGTACAAGGACCTCGGCTTCCGCAGCCACGTCCACGGTTCGCTCAAGATCGACCTCGACAACGCCGTCGACCGCAAGCTCAGGCGCTTCATGGGCGACGGCGCGGCTTACAATTACCTGGCGATGGAGCAAGCGATCGAGGACGCCGGCCTGGCCGACGATAATGTCTCGAACGTCCGCACCGGCATGGTCATGGGATCGGGCGGCCCGTCGACCAAGAACCTGCTTCTGGCGACCGACACGCTGCGCGAAAAGAGCGCCAGGCGGGTCGGGCCGTTCATGGTGCCGCGGGTGATGTCGAGCACCAACTCCGCCACCCTGGCGACGCCGTTCAAGATCAAGGGCGTCAACTATTCGATCAGCTCGGCCTGCGCCACCAGCGCGCACTGCATCGGCAACGCCGGCGAGCTGATCCAGTGGGACAAGCAGGACGTGATGTTCGCCGGCGGCGGCGAGGAGTTGCACTGGACGCTGACGCTGCTGTTCGACGCCATGCCGGCGCTGTCGTCGAAGTACAACGACACGCCCGAGCGGGCTTCGCGCCCGTACGACGCCAACCGCGACGGCTTCGTCATCGCCGGCGGCGGCGGCGTGCTGGTGCTCGAGGAGCTCGAGCACGCCAGGGCGCGCGGCGCCCGGATCTACGCCGAGCTGGTCGGCTACGGCGCCACCTCCGACGGGTTCGACATGGTGCAGCCCTCGGGCGAGGGCGCCGTGCGCTGCATGCGCCAGGCGCTCGACGCGATCGACTGCCCGGTCGACTACATCAACGCCCACGGCACCTCGACGCCGGTCGGCGACACGCGCGAGCTGCAGGCGCTCAAGGAGGTCTTCGGCGAGCGCATTCCGCCGATCAGCTCGACCAAGTCGCTGACCGGGCATTCGCAGGGCGCGACCGGCGTGCACGAGGCGATCTACGCGCTGCTGATGATGGAGAACGGCTTCATCAGCGCCTCGGCCAACATCGAGGAGCTCGATCCCGAGGCGGAGGGTGTCCCCATCGTGCGCGAGCGCAGGGACGGCGTGACCCTCAACTGCGTGCTCTCCAACAGCTTCGGCTTCGGCGGGACCAACGCCACGCTCGCCTTCAAGCGCCTCGAAGTGTAGCTCGGGCCCGATCGGGTTCCCAGGCCACTGCGACGCCGGATTCCACCGACCACCGGGATTCCACCCAGTTTCCAATCAATCAAAGAAAATCGGTACGCACCGAATTTTCCGCTTCAATTCTCATTCGACGCGACCCATAATCGAACCATGATCGGCAACAGACCCTACAGCGACGCGCTCGCGCGCCTGCGCGCGGCCAAGCTGCGGCCGACCCGCCAACGGCTCGCCCTGGCGCGAATCCTGTTCTCCCACGGCGACCGCCACGTCACCGCGGAAAGCCTGCACAACGAGGCGCTGGCCAACCATGTTCGCGTGTCCCTGGCGACGGTCTACAACACGCTCCATCAGTTCACCGAGGCGGGTCTCATGCGCGAGGTCGTGGTCGATTCCGCGCGTTCGTACTTCGATACCAACACCAGCCATCACCATCACTTCTTCTGCGAAGAAGACCAGATGCTGAAGGACATTCCGGGTGACGCGCTCGCGGTGAACCATGTGCCGGCGCCTCCCGAGGGCACCGCGATCAGCCGTGTCGACGTCGTCGTCCGGGTGCGCCGCGCCGGGTCCTGAGCGCGGGCGCCGCGCCGCCGGGCGCGGGGTTCGGCGCGCGAAATCGCCGGGACCTTGCTTCGGAGAGGTTTCCTCGGGCCTGGACACGGAGCCATCTCCGATCAAGACACCCTGATTTGTAAGGGCATTATTTATTTTCTTAGAGCTATTATAAACTATTGACTCGGGCGCGACGCCGGGTCATATAAAGAGCGTCATTCCCGCGCCGCCGTGGGCCACCGGGCATCCGCGGCGGATCGCGAAAGCGCTCGCAATCACCAATGCCGAGAGGAGGAGCCATGCCGTCCCTAGCTGGAACCAAGACCGAGCAGAACCTCAAGGACGCCTTCGCCGGCGAATCGATGGCCAACCGGCGCTATATCTACTTCGCGCGGAAGGCCGATATCGAAGGTTACAACGACGTCTCGGCGGTGTTCCGCTCGACCGCCGAGGGCGAGACCGGCCACGCGCACGGGCACCTGGATTACCTCGCCGAGGTCGGCGATCCGGCCACCGGCAAGCCGATCGGGCGCACCGCCGACAACCTGCGCGCGGCGATCGCCGGCGAGACCTACGAGTACACCGACATGTATCCCGGCATGGCGCGCACCGCGCGCGAAGAGGGTTTCGACGAGATCGCCGACTGGTTGGAGACCCTCGCCAAGGCCGAGAAGTCGCACGCCGGGCGCTTCCAGAAGGCGCTCGACACGCTCGACTAGGCGCGACCAAGCGTGACCGGCGGGGCCCCACCGCCTCTCCCTCGCCCGAGGGCAGCGTCATGAAGGAAGGCAGCCTCGGCGCGCCGACCCGGCACCCGGTCGATTGGCGCGACGAAGCGTTTTACGACCCCGGGAAGCTCGACGCCGAGCTCAGGCGGGTCTTCGACATCTGCCACGGCTGCCGCCGCTGCTTCAACCTGTGCGACAGCTTTCCGCGGCTCTTCGACCTGATCGACGAATCGGCAACCGGCGAGCTCGATTCGGTCGACAGCGCCGGGTTCAAGTCGGTCGCCGACGCCTGCACGCTGTGCGACATGTGCTTCATGACCAAGTGCCCGTACGTGCCGCCGCATGAGTTCAACGTCGACTTTCCCCATCTCATGCTGCGCTACCGGGCGGTCGAGCACAGCCAGGGCAAGGTCGGCTTCGCCGCCCGCCAGCTCACCGACACCGACCGCAACGGCCGGCTCGCCCGGCCCGTCGCCGGGCTCGCAAACTGGGCGACCGACACCGGCAACCGGCTGACGCGGCCCGTCCTCGAGCGCATCGCGGGGGTCCACCGCGCGGCGGCGCTGCCGCGCTACCACGGCAAGACCTTGGTCATGCGCGCGCGCGAAGCGGCCCCCGCGGTCAACCGCGAAGCCCCCGCGTTCGGCCGCAAGGCGGCGCTCTACGCGACCTGCTTCGTCAACTACAACAACCCCGGCATCGGCGAGGCCGCCCGCGCCGTGCTCGCCACGAACGGGGTCGAGACGGAGGTCGTCTATCCGGTCTGCTGCGGCATGCCCCAGCTCGAGCACGGCGACCTCGAGACCGTCGCGGCGCGGGCGCGCAAGGCCGCGGCTGCGCTCGGCCCGTGGATCGACGAGGGCTACGACATCGTCGCCCTGGTGCCGTCGTGCGCGCTGATGCTCAAGTTCGAGTGGCCGTTGATCGACCCCGACAACGCCGAGGTCGGGCGGCTCGCGGCGGCCACGCGCGACATCAGCGAGTACGTCGTCGACATCGCCCGCAACGAAGGCCTGGCCGAAGGCCTCGCGCCGCTCGAAGGCGGGGTTGCGCTGCACATCGCCTGCCACGCGCGGGCCCAGAACATGGGGCAGAAGGCGCGCGAGATGCTGGGCCTGATCCCCGGCGCCGACCTCGAGGTCATCGAGCGCTGCTCGGGCCACGGCGGCTCGTGGGGGGTGATGAAGGACAATTTCGAGGTCGCACTCAAACTCGGCCGGCCGGTGGCGCGCGACGCGGCCAGGGCGGCGAAGCGCTTCGTCGCCTCGGAGTGTCCGCTCGCCGGCGCGCACATCGTGCAGGGGATCGAGCGGCTCGACGGCGTCGCGCCGGAACCCGCGGTTCACCCGATCGAGCTGCTCGCCCGCGCCTACGGCCTCGGCGCGTGAATAATACCAGCGGTCATTATGGCTCACTCATAATGTCCGCTGGCAAGCGCGACCGCGCGTCGCGCCGTATGGCGCGTAAGGCTGCGTGCCGATTGAACGCCCATCGGTCATTCATGATGACCGATGGTATAACCAGCGAAACCACGGGAATCCCATATGCCGGCCAAGCGTGAGATCACCCGCGACGACATCCTGCCGATGGACGCCTTCGCCGCCGTGCGCAACGAGCGCCGGGCGGAGATCGCCGCGCTCAGGAAGAACCGGCGCTTCGAGATCGGCCCCTCGGCGACGATCTACTTCGAGTGCTTCGAGACCATGTGGTGGCAGGTGCACGAGATGCTGTTCGTCGAGAAGGGCGGCGACGCGCAGCTCGCCGACGAGCTCGAGGCCTACAACCCGCTCGTGCCCAAGGGCGACGAGCTGGTGGCGACGCTGATGTTCGAGATCGACGACGCCGGCCGCCGCGACCGGCTGCTCGCGCGGCTCGGCGGGGTCGAGAACACGGTGACGATCGGCTTCGCCGGCGAGACCGTCGCCGGCGTGCCCGAGGGCGACGTCGCGCGTTCGACCGAAGACGGCCGCGCTTCGTCGGTGCACTTCCTGCATTTCCGTTTCACCCCCGCCCAGATCGCCAGCTTCCGCGAGCCCGGCGCGCGGGTGGACGTCGGCATCGGCCACGAGGCTTACGGCCACATGGCGGTGATGCCCGAGCCCGTGCGCCAGGCGCTCAGCGAAGATTTCGACTAGCGCATTATTCGTCCACCTTTACTCAAGTCAAAGGTGAACTGCGTTCAATCGCCACGCAGGCCAAATCTTATATCAACGTGGCCGCATAAGCGGCGGCCCGCACTTGCGGGCTGGCGTAGTCCGAACGAGTGGATTCGTTCGGACTACGCTCTAGCGCCGATTTATTCCACCACCTCGTCGGTGTGGACGCCCCAGAGGTGGGCGCGCGGGAGCC
>JACZUY010000050.1 GCA_022572945.1 Pseudomonadota bacterium | reverse complement strand
TGCGCTCGGTGGCCGCGCTCGAATCGCCCAGCGCGATGGGTGACATGCCGAGCGGCGCCCCGGCGCGCAGCAAGCCGAAGCCGGTGTCGTAATCGTAGGCGACGATCGCCGCCGGCACGCGCCGGTCGCCCACCACCACCTCGACCTCGTCGGCCTCGAGGATCAGATAGCCGATCGTCAGCACCAACCCGTCGGCGTCGATCACCACGCCGTTGCCGCCGCGCTTGGTTCCCAGGGACCGCGCCGTGCGCGCGTCCGCCGGTACCCGCGCCTCGACCCCGACCACGGCGGCGAAGAGATCGCTCTCCAGCGGTTGCGCGTTGCCGGTCTCGATGAACAGCGCCGGCGCAAGAACAAGCGCTATTGCCGGCGCGAGACACCGCGAAATGCGTCTCATCGCGTTACCCTCCGGGTGGAGTAAGGTCGGCTCAACGTAAACTTTGGCTGCGGCGATGGCCAGCGCCGAAGTGCGCGCAGCCGACGGTCGTTCGTCAGCAAGCGGTGCGGATGACTGGCTCGACCCCGCGAAGCTCTTCGAGCGGGATGTGACAGGCGATAACGTGGCCCTCGCCGGCGGCCCGCTCGGGTGGCCGCTCCTGTTCGCAGATCGCGCCCACCTTGCGCGGGCAGCGGGTATGGAACGGGCAGCCCTTGGGCGGGTCGAGCGCGCTGGGCGGGGCGCCTTCGAGGACGATGTGCCGCTTCTCGATTTTCGGATCGGCGATCGGCACGGCGGACAGCAACGCCTCGGTGTAGGGATGATAGGGTGGGTTGAAGACCTCCGCCGTTGTCCCGCGCTCCATGATCCGGCCCAAATACATGACGACGATGCGGTCGGCGAGGTAGCGCACCACGCTGAGGTCATGGCTGATAAAGAGCAGCGTCGTCTTGTGTTCGCGCTGGATGTCCATGAGGAGCTCGGTCACCGCCGCCGCCACCGAGACGTCAAGGGCGGAAACGGGTTCATCGGCGATCACCATCGAGGGATTGCCGGCGAACGCCCGCGCGATGCCAACGCGCTGTTTCTGACCGCTGGAGAGCTGGCGCGGTCGGCGGAAGGCAAAATCGCGCGGAAGTTTCACCAAGTCGAGAAGGCGAAGCATCCGCTCCGCGACCTTGGCCCTGTCCGACTCCACACCGAACTTCCGGATGACCCGGCTGATTTGAGAACCGATCGTATGGCTCGGGTTTAGGGTATCGTTGGGGTTCTGGAACACCATCTGCAGCGAAGCGAGCTGTTTCGCGGAACGTTCCCGTACCGGCATTTCGCCGATGTTGATGCCGTCGAGCCGGATTTCGCCGCCGGTGGCCGTCTCGAGGCCCATGAGAACCTTTGCGAACGTCGACTTGCCGCAGCCGGACTCGCCGACGATCGCAACCGTTTCGCCGCGCCGAGCGGAGAAATCGAGGGCTTCGTTGGCCTTGACGTATCTTTTGCCTCCGCCCGAGATGAGCGCTCTGATCGAGCGGTCATCAACCTCATAGTATTTTTGCATGCCCTTGACCTCGAGCACGATATCGCCGACCGCCACCGCCTGCTTGCTGGGGCCCACCGTAATCGCATCGCTGGGATCGATGTCATTCCAGCGTATGCAACGGACGCAGTGGTCCGCGTCCTTGCCCACGGTCACCGGCTCGATCGCGATGTCCTGTGCGTCACACAGCCCCTGCTTGAAGAAATCGCAGCGCGGACCGAAGTTGCACCCCGGCGGGCGCTCGTGCGGCAAGGGAAGCTGGCCGCGGATCGGCACCAGCGGCCTGGTGTTCTTGTCGGCATCGGGCAAGGGAATGCAGCTGAACAGACCGTGCGTGTACGGGTGCTTGGGCCACGTGAAAATCGAGTCGACGGCCCCTTCCTCGATCACTTCGCCGGAATACATCACGCAGACACGGTCGCAAGTCTCGAGCATCAAACTCAGGTTGTGCGAGATGTAGAGCAACGCCGTTCCAAACTTCCTGCTGAGCTCGGCGATCAGTTCGACGATGCCGGCCTCGACCGTGACGTCGAGCGCCGTCGTCGGCTCGTCGAGCAACAACAGCGAAGGATTGGACAGGAGCGCCATGGCGATCACCACGCGTTGCTGCTGGCCGCCGGAAAGCTGATGCGGGTAGGCCGCCATGATCCGTTCCGGGTCGGGCAGGTGTACGTCGGCGAGCAGCTTGAGCGCGCGCTCGCGCGCCTCGCTTTGGGTGACGCGCTCGTGCACCATCGGCACTTCCATGAGCTGGCTGGCGATGGTGAGGCTCGGGTTGAGCGCCGCCATCGGCTCCTGGTAGACCATGGCGATCTCCGATCCTCTCAACCGGCGCAGCTCCTCGCCGCCGAGCGTAGTCAACTCGCGGCCCTTGAACTTGATGCTGCCGCTGACGATGCCGCCGTTGTTGCCCAGGTACTGCATGATCCCCATGGCCACCGTCGACTTGCCGCACCCCGACTCGCCGACCAGACCGACGCTTTCGCCGGCCTTCAGCACAAGCGAGAAGTCGACCACCGCCGGGATCTCGCCGGCGCGGGTGTAATACGAGATGCAGAGGTCCCTGATTTCGAGGAGGGGCATGGCTGCCACCCTAGTCCCTGAGCGAGATTTCACGCAGCCCGTCGGCCAAGAGGTTGAATCCCAGGATCAGCGACGAAATGGCGATGCACGGGAACACGGTCATGTGCGGGAACGCCAGGGCGATCGCCCGGGCCTCGTTGATCATGCCGCCCCAGTCGGGGTCGGGCGGCGGCAGGCCGAGACCTAGAAACCCGAGCACGCCGATGGTGATGATCACGTAGCCGAGACGCAGGCAGGCATCGACGATCAGCGGTCCGCGGGCATTGGGAAGAATCTCCACCAGCATGATGCGCCACGACGATTCGCCGCGGGTCTGGGCGGCGGCCACGTAGTCGCGGTTTCGCAGGTCAAGCACGAGGCCGCGCACGATGCGCATGATGCCGGGAGCGCTGGAGAACGTGATGGCGATGATGATGTTGACGCCCGACGCTCCAATCGTGGCAATCACGATGATGTAGAGCACCAGCACTGGGAACGAGAGGATGATGTCACCGATCCGCGACAGCACCTCGTCCACCCAACCGCGCTGGTAGCCTGCGGCAAGGCCCATAAGGATGCCCACGACATAGGCGGAAAAGGTGGCCAGTGGCGCGTAGAACAGGACGGTCCGCGAACCCCAGAAGATGCGCGAGAGGATGTCCCGCCCGATTTGGTCGGTGCCGAGCCAGAAAGTGCCGCCCTCGGCGAATTCAGTGCCCGGCTTGGCGAACGGCTGCAATATCGCGTTGGGCTCGAAAGGCGAAATCAGTGGGGCCAGGATTGCGACCACGATCCAGAAGGCGACGATGCCGGCGCCGACCATGCCGACCCAGCTTTCGCGCAGCAGCGCGAAGGACGTGAGCGCGCGCAGGAGAGCGGCCTGATGGGAAGGGGCGCGCATGGCGGTCTCGGTCATCGCTTGCCTCGCCTCAGGCGAACCGGATTCGCGGATTGAGGTAGGTGTAGCCGATGTCGGCGATGGCCTGGGTCGCCACGGCGACGAACACCGCGACCATTGCGCACGCCTCGATCAGGAAGATGTCCTGGTTCAACGACGCCTCCAAGAGAAGCGCGCCGAAGCCTTTGTATGCGAAGAAGAACTCGACGACGATCACGCCCGAAAGCAGCCAGTTGATCTGCAGCATAATCACGGTGAACGGGGTGATGAGGGCGTTGCGTAAGGCGTGCTTGAGGATCACCTGCTTGTACGGCAGCCCCTTTAGGACGGCGGTGCGGATGTAAGCGGTCGTCATCACCTCGGCCATGGACGCGCGGGTCATGCGCGCGACGTAGCCGAAGTCGTAGAGCACCAGCACCATGACCGGCAGGATGAGCTGTTTGATCGAGAAGCCCTCGGTCATGCCGCTCGTGCCAGGGAGCAACTTCAGCCAAAAGACGAAGATGGCCGAGAGAAACACGGCGCTTGCGAACTCGGGGACCGACGTCGTCGCGATGCTGGTCACCGAGATGGCGCGGTCGAGCTTGGAGCCCTCGCGCATGCCGGCGAGGATCCCGAGAACCAGAGAGAGGGGTATCATTATGGCGAAAGTCGCAAGACCCAGGATGGCGGTATTGGCGAGCCGGGGCCACAGAACCTCGGATACCGGCACCTTGAAGCGGATCGATTCGCCGAAGTCGCCGGTGGCGAAGTTCCCCAGCCAGCTGAAATAGCGGACGTGCAGCGGCTCGAAATAGCCGTGCGCCGCGAGCCACAGAGTGCGTTGCTCCTCGCTCGAATAGGGGCCCAGTACCTTGGTCGCGACGTTGCCGGGCGAAATCTCGAGGAGCAGGAACAAGAGCAGCGAAACCACCACCATGGTCAGGACCATGAAGCCGAGGCGCCTTAGGATGAACACGACCATGGCTGGTTTTCCCTGGCGATCACGCCCGTCGCCAGCGCGCACTCATGGTCCCGGCCCTCGAACGGCGGCCACGGGGGCGCCCTTTACGTCCCCGTGGCGCCAACGTGAGTTCACTCGATCCACACCTTGTTGTAGTGATGCTCGAGCGCGACCTGGGCGTATATGCCGTGAACCCGCTTGTTCGCCGCCGTGTAAACCAAGCGCCAGAAATCCTGCGAGATGATCGCGTCGTCTTGGAGGATCGCTTCGAGCTTAGCCATCACCTTGCGGCGCTCGTCGGCATCGAGCGTAGCGCCCGCCTCGTTCAGCAGCTTGTCAAACTCGGGATTGGCGTAGCCCGTCTCGTTCCAACGCCCGCCCGTTCGATAGCCGAGGTTCAGCACCTGTGTCGCGTGCGCACGGTGGGTCCACGAGGTGAAGCCGAACGGCGTCGACATCCAGCGGTCCCAGTAGGTGCCGCCGGGCATGATGTTGATGGCGAGATCGATCCCGCCGGGCTTGACCATCTCCGAGAGCGCCTTGCACGTGTTCTGCTCCCAGGTCGGGGTGGCGACGCAGTCGATCGTCAGTCTGATGCCGTCGGGATAGCCGGCCTCGGCGAGCAGCTTCTTCGCCAGACCGTAGTCCTGCTTCTGCGCGGGAAGCTCGGCATACGCTGGGTGCAGAGGGGATACGTGGTGGTCCGCGCCAGGTGTTCCCCGGTTTTGATACGCGACCTCGAGCACCCGCTTGGCGTCGACGCACGCCTGGAACGCTTGGCGCAGCTTCTTGTTGTCGAACGGCTTCTCGTTGACGTGCATGCGGGCGACGCCGGTCTGCGCCGCCTCCACTTCGTAAACCTCGATGTTGGGAAGTTTGGCGAGCGTGCTCAATTGCTCGACGCTGGGCCGCATCCAGGCGTCGACCTGGTCCGAGGCGAGCGCCGCGATCGCCGGGGCCGGGTCGTCTCCGTGGTCGACGTATGTGATCCGGTCGAGATAAACGTCGCCACCCCAGTACGGAACGTCGGTGCGCTTGACGAGGACCGCCTTCTCGCCGACCGCGAATTCCTTGAGCGTAAAGGCGCCGGTGCCCACTGGGTTCTTGGTCAGGTCCCCGCCCTCCTCGGAGAAGCGGCGGTGGACGATCAGCGCTGGATAGTCGGCCAAGCTTTCGGGGACAGAAATATTGGGAACGTTGAGGTGAAACCGGACGGTGTGGTCGTCGATCTTCTCGACGGCGCCTTCGCTGGCCACCGTGGACATCTTCGGGTTGCCGTCCTTGTCCTTCTTGCCGGTATCCACCTGCTCCGTCATCGAAATGAACCGAGCCTGGTTCGACGAACCGGTGGCGGGATCGAGCCAGCGCCGCATGTTGAAGACCACGTCGTCGGCGCCGAAGTCGTCGCCGTTCGACCACTTCACGCCCTTGCGCAGGCGGAATGTCCACGTCTTGAGGTCGTCGGACGCTTCCCAACTTTCCGCCAAGTGCGGCCGGGGGATGCGGTCTTTGTCGATCTGCACCAACGGCTCGGTCATGTGGCGTCCGAGATTGCCTGGCTCGGACCAAGAATACGTCGCCGGGTCCGCGCTTTCCTTTACGTTCATCGACACACGCAGGTTGCCGCCCATCTTCGGCGTCGCGGCGTGCGCCTTGGCTACGAAGGTCTCGCCCGCGACCCTGCCGGCAAACGCATAGGCCGCGCCGGCGGACATGCCCAAGAGCGTCGCCGTGCGCAGGAACTCGCGGCGGTCGACCTTGCCCTCGGCAAAATCCTGCTTGAGCGTGGGGATGTACGAGTGTTCTTTTCGTCCCGTCATGGCGTCATTCCTCCCTGGCGTTCCGTCGCACAGCCGCTAAACGCCGTGATCAATCCTTTGCTGGGCCTTGCGGCACATGGGCGACATCATTTTTGCGCCCCGGCAAATTGTCAACCGCGTTGCCGCCTTCAACCACCATCATGTCGCATTGACAAGGGTCTCAATGACCTGCGGCCGCGAACGCGACGATTGGCGGCGACGCCAGCTCACTCGGGCGCCGGTCAGCCCGTGGCAAGCTCGACCGCGACGAATCGCTGATCGCCGCTGCGGTCGAGCAGCAGCAGCACCGATTTGCGCTTGGACTCGCCCGCCTTGTTGACCCTCGTGACCACGTCGGCCGGCGTGCTGACTTCTTCCAGGCCGACCTCGACGATCACGTCGCCGGGGCGGATTCCGCGCTCGGCCGCGGCGCCTTCGGGGTCGACTTCGACAACGACGACGCCGGTCGTGCCCTCGTCGATGCCGAAACGCTCGCGCAGCTCGGGATCGATCGTGGCGAAGGTCATGCCCAGCGAGTCGGCCTCGCTGGCCGACTCCTCGGCGGTCGCGGCGACGACAACGGCAGGTTCTTCCTCGAGCTCGCCGACCGCCACGCGAATCGTTATCGGCTCGCCCTGGCGTATCACCAGAACGTCGACGTCCTTGCCGATCTCGGTGCTGGCGACAATGCGCGGTAAGTCGCGCATCTCCGGCACCTCCTTGCCGTCGAACTCGAGAATCACGTCGCCGGTCTCGAACCCCGCGCCCTGCGCCGGGCTGTCCGGCGTGACATCGGCGACGAGCGCGCCGCGCGCATTATCAAGGCCGAGGCTTTCGGCGATGTCGCCGGTGACGGTCTGGATTCGCACGCCGAGCCAGCCGCGCTTGGTGCGGCCATACATGCGGAGCTGGTTGATGACCGGCTCGGCGAGCGCGGCGGGGACCGAGAAGCCGATGCCGACGCTGCCGCCCGTTCGCGAGAAGATCGCCGTATTCACGCCGATCACCTCGCCGTCCATGTTGAACAGCGGGCCGCCCGAGTTGCCCTTGTTGATCGGCGCGTCGGTCTGCAGGAAGTCGTCGTAGGGGCCGGCGTTGATATCGCGGCCGCGCGCCGAGAGGATGCCCGCTGTGACGGTGTTGGTTTGTCCGAAGGGGTTGCCAATGGCGAGCACCCAATCGCCCACGCGGGCGCGGTCGGAATCACCCCAGGCCACCGACGGCAGCGGCTCGTCGACTTCGATCTTGAGAAGCGCGAGGTCGGTCTTGGCGTCGAATCCCACGACCGTGGCGGGGAACTCGCGCTCGTCGTTCAGCAGGACCATGATCTCGTCGGCCTCGGCGATGACGTGATTGTTGGTGACGACGTATCCCTCGGCGTCGATGATGAAGCCCGAGCCGAGCGACGTGACGCGCCGCATCCGTCCGCCGTCGCCGCGGCGCTGGCGGTCGAAGAAGTCGCGGAACAGGTCCTCGAACGGCGAGCCTGGCGGCAGCTCCGGCAGGCTCTCGGGCGCCGCGGCGGTGCGCACGTTTTGCGAGGTCGATATGTTGACCACGGCGGGCGTCAGTCTCTCCGCGAGGTCGGCGAAACCTTCGGGCGTGCCGCGTGCGTGCGCGGGATGGACGAGGAAAAACCCTGCCAAAATGATCAGCAGGCCGACGAGGCGCGCGACGCCGATCTCCGCCCGTGGGGCGGCGATAGCGCGCGCCTGGGCGCTGTTGGTGCGGTGATAGGTCACGCGACGGTCTCCCGAATGGGTGGTTGGTCGGTCGGTTGGCGACAGCATATCACAGCCTTGGCCAAAACGGTTAGGCCTGGTGAGCGCCGCCGGGCGGTCAGGACAGGGGGGCTGCGCGCCACGCTCGACTTTCCGGACGAGCGCAAGAGCGCAATCTGAACGATTCGATTCGTTCGGATCACAATCTAGCCCGCGCTCCCCTTGATCGCAATGAATGGGGGTCCGCCGCGTATGCGGCGGAAACCTGCGTGGCGATTGAACGCAGGCCACGTTTACTGTGTCAATGTGGCCAAATTATGCGCTCGGCGCAGAATCGTTTGGGCCGGTCACGGCGGCTGGTATAAAGAGCCGCCATGCCGCGCGAGATCACCGTCATCGGCGCCGGAATCGTCGGCCTGTGCTGCGCCCGCTGGCTCCAGCGCGAGGGCATGCGCGTGACCGTGCTCGATCCGGTTCCGCCGGGCGAGTCGTGCTCGTTCGGCAACGCCGGGATCATCAGCGCGGGGTCGGTCGTGCCGCTGGCGATGCCCGGCGTGCTGCGCAAGGTTCCCGGCTGGCTGGTTCGACCCGCTCGGTCCCCTGACCATCCGCTGGCGCCATCTGCCGCGGCTCGCGCCGTGGCTCGTGCATCTGCTCGCCGCCAGCCGCTCCGGGCGCGTCGGCCCGATCGCCGACGCCCTGCGCGCGCTCAACGCGCCCGCGCTCGACGCCTATCGGCGGCTCCTCGGCGCCGGCGACGTCGCCCGGCTCGTGCGCGACAACGGGATTCTCTACGTCTACGAGAGCGAGGCGGCGCTCGACGCCGACGACGCCGGGTGGGCGATGCGGCGCGCGCGTGGCATCCGCGTCGAGCGCATCGGCCGAGACGCCTTGCGCCAGCTCGAGCCCGCGCTGGGACCCGGGATTGCCTGCGCCATGTTGATCGAGGATTCGGCCCATGTGGTCGATCCGGCGGGCGTGGTGAAGACGCTCGCCGAGCGATTCGCCGCCGATGGCGGAGGCATCGAACGAAGGCGCGTCACCGGGTTCGACCTCGGGCCCGAGGGGCCGCGCGCCGTCTACACCGACGCCGGTCCGCGCGACGCCGGCGCGGTCGTCGTCGCCGCAGGCGCATGGTCGCGCACGCTCGCGGCGAAGCTCGGAAGCCGGGTGCCGCTCGAGGCCGAGCGCGGCTACCACGTCACGCTTCCCGACCCCGGCGTCGCGCCCTCGCGCCCGGTGGGGTTCATCGAACGCGGGTTCATCGCGACGCCGATGGCGATGGGGCTTCGCCTCGCCGGCACGGTCGAGTTGGCCTCGCTCGACGCGCCGCCCGACTACCGCCGCGCGCGGGCGCTGCTCGAACACGGCCGGCGGCTGTTTCCCGGGCTCGACGGCGACGGCGCCAGCGAATGGATGGGGTGCCGGCCGTCGCTGCCCGACTCGTTGCCGGTGATCGGGCGGGCGCCGGGATTTTCCAACGTCTATTTCGCCTTCGGCCACGGCCATCTCGGTCTGACCCAGGGGGCGGTGACCGGCGAGCTGATCGCCGCGCTCGTCGCCGGCCGACCGCCCGCGATCGACCTCGCACCCTACCGCGCCGACCGCTTCTGAGTCTAAAACCTTGTGTCTTTTACCTTTTTCAGAAGGAAATCGCGGAAGACGGTGATCCGCTTCGAATTGCGCAACTCTTCGGGATAGACGAAATAGGTCTCGAGCGACGGTCCCTCCGCATCGGACAGCACGCGGATCACGTCGTTGTGGTCCTCGATGATGTAATCGGGCAGGGTGGCGACCCCGAGGCCGCTTTCGACCGCGCGAAGGACGCCGAGGATGCTGTTCACCGTGAGCGCCGGGCGCCTCGGGCTGCGTTGCGGCTTGCCGGTGCCCAGCAGCCACGTGAGGTCGGTGACGCGGGAGAGCGGACCCTCTCCGTAGACGATCAGCCGGTGGCGGTCGAGGTCTTCGAGCCGCTCCGGCGTCCCCCATTGCTTCACGTAGTCGGCCGACGCATAGGCGTGGAAATGCACGGTCATCAGGTGACGCTGGACGAGGTCGGGCTGGGTCGGCGCGCGCATGCGGATGGCGACGTCGGCCTCGCGCATGGCGAGGTCGAGCTCGCGGTCCTCGGCGAGCAGCGTCACCGATATCTCGGGGTAGAGGTCGAGGAACTCGGCGATGCGCGGCGTCAGCCACACGGTGCAGAAGCCGACCGTGGAGGTCACGGTGAGCGAGCCCGTGGGCCTTTCCTTGCCCTCGGCCAGCTTGGCCTCGGTCATCGCTACCTTGGCGAACACCTCGTGCGCCGTGCGGTACAAAAGCTCGCCCTGCTCGGTCAGGATCAGGCCGCGGGCGTGGCGGTGAAACAGGAGCGCCCGCAGGCTCTTCTCGAGCGTGCCGATCTGCCGGCTCACCGCCGACTGGCTGAGGTTCAGCACCTCGCCCGCGCGGGTGAAGCTGCCGGCCTCGGCGACGGCGTGAAAAACCCGTAGCTTGTCCCAGTCCATATCCCGATTCTAGCCCGCCCGCAGGTTCCCGGCCAGCCGGCGATCACGCGGCGGCGGCGCGGTCCGCGGGACCAACCCGACACGCCGGAACGTCCTTACTCCGCCGCTTCCGACTCCGCGGCCTGGCTTTCGGCGAGAAACTTCTCGGCCTCGAGCGCCGCCATGCAGCCCATGCCGGCGGCGGTCACCGCCTGGCGGAAGACCTTGTCCTTGACGTCGCCCGCCGCGAACACGCCGGGCACGCCGGTCGCGGTGCTGTCCGGCGCGGTGAGGATGTAGCCGCCCGCGTCCATTTCCAGCTTGCCCTTGAACAGCGCGGTCGCCGGGTCGTGGCCGATGGCGACGAACACGCCGTCGACGGCGATCTCGCGCGCCTCCCCGGTCTTGACGTTGCGCACGCGCACGCCGCTGACGCCGGGCGGCTCGCCGGCGCCGAGAATCTCCTCGACCACGCTGTCCCACACCACCGCGATCTTCGGGTTGCGGAACAAACGGTCCTGCAGGATCTTTTCGGCGCGAAATTCGTCGCGGCGGTGGATCAGCGTCACCTTGGTGGCGAAATTGGTGAGGAACATTGCCTCTTCGACCGCGCTGTTGCCGCCGCCGATCACCGCGACCTGCCGGTCGCGGAAGAAGAAGCCGTCGCACGTGGCGCACGCCGAAACGCCGAAGCCCTGGTAGCGCGCCTCGCTTTCGAGCCCCAACCAGCGCGCCTGGGCGCCGGTGCAGATGATGAATGCGTCGCCGGTGTATGCGTCGCCCGAGTCGCCCACGGCGCGGAACGGCCGCCGGCCGAGATCGACCTCGACGATGGTGTCGGCGAACATCCTGGCGCCGACCTTGCTCGCCTGGCTTTCCATCTGCTCCATCAGCCACGGGCCCTGGATCACGTCGGCGAAGCCCGGATAGTTCTCGACGTCGGTGGTGATCGTCATTTGTCCGCCCGGCTGCAAGCCCTGGACGAGGATCGGTTCGAGATTGGCGCGCGCGGCGTAGACGGCGGCGGTGTAGCCGGCCGCGCCGGAGCCGATGATGAGCACACGGGAATGATGCGTTGTCGCCATGGTCTACCGTTCCGGGGCAAATGGGGACGCCACGCCGGGCCTGCAAGCCCGGCGTAAACTACAAAGTCCCGTTGCGCGTCGCCAGTGATTTGGTGACGCGCGTCAGCCGAGGCCGATACGGCGGCGCACCTCCTCTCCGACGCGTTCGGTTTCGCGGAGCGGCGGGTAGCTCCAATGCTCCAGAGCCCCGGTGAACGGGCGCGCGCAACCCGCGCGGCGCAAGGACTCGTGGAACCGGTCGAGCTTCGCCGAGCCGCCGGGGAGCTCGATCACGTGGACCGGCTTTCCGGTGGTGCAGGCCTCGGAGACCATGGCCACCGAATCGTTGGTCACGACGATGGCGTTGGCGAGCGCGAGGTAGCCGAAGTAGGGGTTGCGGCCTTCGCCGTCCCACATCACCGCGGCGACGCCGTCGAGCCGGCGGCGCAACGCCTCGGCGTTGTCGCGGCCGGTGCGCTGCGACGCCGTCACCATCAGCCCGGCGCCGGTGTCGCGGGCGAGAGCGGCGAGGCGGTCGCCGATGCCGGCGGCAACCGCCCCGGTCATGCGGTGATGCTTGCTCGGGCCGCCGATGAGCACCGCGATACGCGGCGCCGGCAGGTGGGCGACGCCGGCGCCGAACGTCTCGGCCGCGGCGGCCAGCCGCGCCGTCGTCACGCGGTTGAGCGCGCCGACGGTGGAGATCACGTTGCCCCCGTTCAGGCGGTCGTGCTCGGGCGCGGCGACGAGGTCGAACCGCCCAGGCGCGACCCGGGGGTCGAGGAGCTGGACGGTGAACGTCCGCCCGCCGCTCCGGGCCTTGATCGCGATCGAAAGCGCCACCGTCTGGCGGCCGCAGGCGATCAACAGATCGGGCCACGGGGGCTCGAGCGGATCGCTGCCCGGCGCCGGCGCGCGAAAGGGCGCGAACCAGAGCCGCGGCGGAAGGCGCGACCACGGTGGCCGCGGGTTGAAGCGCTTGACCACGGTCTCGAGGCCGACCGCCTCGGCCAGCCCGAGGCAGGGATTTTCGTTTCCGGGCTTGTTGTCGCTCAAGACCCAGCAGGTTTCCGCAGCCATCGCGTGTCCGGATGCGCTGGCGCGCGCGGTCGCCGGCATCGCCTCGCTAACGGTAACGGAGCTCGACGATCTCGAAGGACCTCGATCCGTTCGGCGTCGTCACGTCGACGCTGTCGCCGACGCTCTTGCCGATCAGCGCGCGCGCCAGCGGCGACGTGATCGACAAAAGGCCCGCCTCGATGTCGGATTCGTCGGTGCCGACGATCTGATAGACCGACTCCTTGTCGGTGTCCTCGTCGGCGAGCTTTACGGTGGCGCCGAACGTGACCCGGTCGCCCGAAAGCCGTTCGACGTCAATGACCTCGGCGCGGCTCAGCTTGTCCCCAAGCTCCAAGATGCGGCCTTCGACATAGGCCTGGCGCTCCTTGGCGGCGTGGTACTCGGCGTTCTCGGACAAATCGCCCATCTCGCGCGCTGCCGCGAGCGCGCGGATGATTTCGGGGCGGTCGACCGTCTTCAACCGCCGCAACTCATCCTCGAGACGGGAAAATCCCCGGCCTGTCATGGGGACCTTGTTCATCGCCAGGAACCCATCACCTGTGAAGTCGATTTCCGAGACATTCGCTCGCGCGAGCGCCGTCAATTCTCGTTTGTGGAAAAATTACCATAGGACTGAAGTGGGGCGACTTCAAGGCTGCCGCCCACGGTCGCGGCGATCGCCTGAACCATGGCGCGGCACCCGGCGACCGTAGTGTAATAAGGGATTCTGTTGGTCAGCGCCGCCCGGCGCAGGCTGAAGCTGTCGGCGATCGCCTGCGCCCCTTCGGTGGTGTTGAACACCAGCTGGACCTCGCCGTTCTTCATCGCGTCGACGCAGTGCGGGCGGCCCTCGGCGACCTTGTTGACGGCGCGCACGGTCAGGCCCTCGCGTTCGAGGTAACGGGCCGTGCCACGCGTCGCCAACAGCGCGAACCCGAGGTCCACCATCTCGGCGCCGAGCGCGGCCATCGCCGGCTTGTCGCGGTCCTTGACCGAGATGAACACCGTGCCACCGGTCGGCAGCACCGAGCCGCTGGCGAGCTGCGACTTGGCGAAGGCGCGGCCGAAGTCGCGGTCGAGGCCCATCACCTCGCCGGTCGACTTCATTTCCGGCCCGAGGATGAGGTCCACCCCGGGGAAGCGGGCGAAAGGGAACACCGCTTCCTTCACCGCGACGTGGTCGAGCCGCGCCGGCCGCAGCCCGAACCCCGCGAGCGGCTCGCCGGCCATCACCCGGGCGGCGATCTTGGCGATCGGGATCCCGATCGTCTT
>JACZUY010000213.1 GCA_022572945.1 Pseudomonadota bacterium | reverse complement strand
GCCGATCTCATTTACCCCGGCCAGATATACCTGATACCGGCGGTGAACTGAGTATCGGTGGCCGCCGTTCAGGTGGGCTCGGCGCGGCCCGGCTCGGCCAGCAAATCGAGAAACGGTGCGGTGTTGAGCACCAGCAGCGTCAGGCTGGTGACGATGTTGCTCGCGCCGCCGCCGACCGAGCGGGGCAGGTCGATCGCGTTTTCGAGCACGATTGTCTGGCCGCTGACCACCTTGAGCATTGCGCTCGAGCCATCGCCGTAGGTGTCGACGATAGCGAGAAGGCCGCCGCGCGCGCGCGCGTCCTCGGCCGAATAGGGGAGCGACCCCAGGTCGCCTTGCAACGACAGGCGAATCCCCTTTTCCAGCGTCTCGAAGATGCCGGTAAAGTCGATGCCGCGCCACGAAAAAGTGAAGCGCATCGGGGCCCTCAACACGCGCCGCAGCAGAGCGCCATAGGCTCCGGACGACATCGCGTCGCGCGGGTCGCCGCCGGCGTCGCCGTCGAGCCCGATCGGCGCGCCGGAGGCGCGTTCTGTTTGCTGGACTTCGCTGTTCTTGTCCACGGGACCTCCTTCGCGCAAGACCGGTCCAAATTGACCACCCTTTGCGTTAAAATTCGGTAAAATCACGTGTTTGTCGGGACCCGACGCCGATTCGTGCGCCCCGCCCCGCCGTGACTCGCTCGGTATCGGCGCTTATTCCGTTACCGCCCACGACCGATCCTTGCTTGCCGTTTGGAACCGAGAACACCAGCATCATGTTCAAGTATGAATGTGCGATCTTGGATCACGGATGTTCTGCGAAGGCCGAACGATTGAAGGTGCGATGGCGGATTCAACGCTCGAGTACATCGTGAGACCATGACGTCGGCCTCATTCGATTCGGCGGCAAGGCCCCCGCGCCGCAAAGAGGTCGAGGCGATCCGCGCGCTGCTGCCGTTCCTGTGGCCGGCGGGGGCGATCGAGTTGCGCGTGCGCGTAGCGGTCGCGCTGGCCTTTCTCGTCGCCGCAAAGGTCGTCAACGTTTGCGTCCCATTCTTCTACAAATGGGCGGTGGATGCGCTCTCGGGCGAGCTCGGGGCGGCCGTGACCGTGCCTGTGGGACTCATCGTCGGCTACGGCGTCGCCCGCGTGATGGCGCGGGCGTTCGGCGAACTGCGCGACGCGGTGTTCGCCAAAGTCGCCCAGCGCGCCGTGCGGACCGCCGCGCTCGCCACCTTTCGTCACCTGCACGGCCTCGCGCTGAGCTTCCATCTCGATCGCCGGACGGGGGGTCTCAGCCGCGCCATCGAGCGCGGCACCAAGGGCATCGAGTTCGTTCTCAGCTTCACGCTGTTCAACGTCGCGCCGACGCTGCTCGAGATCGCCATGGTTTGCGGCGTGCTGTGGGCGCTGTACGACGTGAATTTCGCGGTGGTGACGTTCGTCACCGTCGCTGGCTACATCGCCTTCACCCTGGCGGTGACCGAGTGGCGGCTCAAGTTCCGCCGCACCATGAACGAGACCGACGGAGAGGCACACACCCGCGCCATCGACAGCCTGCTCAATTACGAGACGGTGAAGTATTTCGGCGCCGAGGAGCACGAGGCCCGGCGCTTCGACAGCGCACTGCGCCGCTACGAGCACGCGGCGGTGAAGAGCAAGACGTCGCTTTCGCTCTTGAACATCGGCCAAGGCGGGCTCGTTGCGGTCGGGCTGATCCTGGTGATGATCATGGCCGGCCAGGGAGTCGCCGCCGGGCGCATGACGTTGGGCGACTTCGTGCTCGTCAACACGTACCTGATTCAGCTTTACCTGCCGCTCAATTTCCTCGGATTCGTCTACCGCGAGATCAAGCGGTCGCTCACCGACATGGAAGAGATGTTCGGCTTGCTCAAGATACAGGCCGGGATCGTCGACGCCGAAGACGCGCAGCCCCTGGCGAGCGGCCCGGGCGAGGTGGCGTTCGAGCGGGTGTCGTTCAGCTACGACGCGCGGCGGCCGATCCTGAAGGACGTCTCATTCACCATCCCCGCCGGCAAGACGGTCGCGATCGTTGGCCCGAGCGGCGCCGGCAAATCGACGATCGGGCGCCTGCTGTTCCGCTTCCACGATATCGACCGGGGTGCGGTGAGGATCGATGGGCAGGACATCCGCGACGTCGCCCAGGCGAGCCTGCGCGCGGCCATCGGCGTCGTTCCGCAGGACACCGTGCTGTTCAACGACACGATCTACTACAACATCGCCTATGGCCGCCCCGGGGCGTCGCCCGCCGAGGTCGAGGAAGCGGCGCGGCTGGCGCGCATCCATGATTTCGTCATGAGCCTGCCCGACGGCTATCAGTCGCGCGTGGGCGAGCGCGGCCTCAAGCTGTCGGGCGGCGAAAAGCAGCGGGTGGCGATCGCCCGTACGATCCTCAAACGGCCGCGCATTCTGGTCTTCGACGAGGCCACCTCGGCGCTCGATTCTCACACCGAGAAGGAAATTCAGGCGAGCCTGCGAGAGGTCTCCACCGACCGCACGACCCTGGTGATCGCGCACCGATTGTCGACAGTGGTCGACGCCGACGACATCGTCGTCCTCGACGAAGGGCGCGTCGCCGAACATGGCCGCCATGACGAACTCCTTGCCCTTGGCGGGCGTTACGCGGCGATGTGGGAGCGCCAGCAAAAAGCGGCCGAGGTCGAGCAAGCGCTGGACGCAAGCCGCGCAACGGCATAATTAACGGCAGAATTAACCGCCAGCCCCGGCGCCGACAACGATCATGGACAAGACCCTGCTCGCCTCCGTTTTGCCACCCATCCACCGCGATGGCTGGCCGTTCATCGCCGGGTTCGCGGTGCTGGCGGGGGTTCTGGCGTTCATCGCCGCGCCGCTCGGTTGGATCGGGGCGCTGCTGACCGCGTGGTGCGCATACTTCTTCCGCGACCCGGCGCGGGTGACGCCGATCGAGCCGGGGTTGCTGATCAGCCCCGCCGACGGCGTGGTGCAGGCGGTTGCGCCGGCGCCGCCGCCCGCCGAGCTGGGCATGGAGGCGACGCCGAGGCCGCGCATCAGCATCTTCATGAACGTGTTCGACGTGCACGTGAACCGGGCGCCGGCGGACGGCGCCGTCACCGCGCTTCGCTATCGGCCGGGAAAGTTCTTCAACGCCTCGCTCGACAAGGCGAGCGAGCACAACGAGCGGCAGGCGGTGCGCATGACCACCGCCGACGGCAAGGACATCGCCGTGGTTCAGATCGCCGGTCTCATCGCGCGCCGCATCCTGTGTACGCTCGCCGAGGGCCAGCATGTCCGCGCCGGCGAACGCATCGGCATGATTCGTTTCGGCAGCCGCGTCGACGTCTACCTCGACGGCGGCATGATCGCGTTGGTGGTCGCCGGACAGCGGGCGGTCGCCGGCGAAACCGTCATCGCCCGCACGCTCGCGCCGGGCGAGAACGCGGCGCCGCGCGCCGGCGTGGTGCGTTAGATGTTGCTGGGTCGCCGCCGTCGCCGTCTGCGCGGGCTGTCGGTCAACGCGCTGGT
>JACZUY010000049.1 GCA_022572945.1 Pseudomonadota bacterium | reverse complement strand
GAAGGAGCCGCAGTCGTTGCACGCGTCTCCTTCGTAACCCTTTATGCGCGCCTCGCGCACTTGCGCGATTTGCGCGCCCATGTCGATCGCCGCCCCGGCGGCCCCGACCGAAACCACATTGAGCCCGTCCTGGCCGGCGCCATCGGCGATCTTGGCCTGTGTCTGCCCGGCGCCGCCCTGCACGACCCGGAGTCCCGAGCGGACGTAGCCGTTGCCGACCACCTTCGTCACCGCGTCCAACCCGGCGTCCTCGCCGTTGCCCTTGTTGCCGAGCGTCGCCTGGCTCTCGCCGCCGCCGACGCTGTCGGGCAGGAGGTCGGCCGGCTCGACGTGCGCCAGATCGCTGCGCCCGAGGTACGAGATCGCGAGCTCGCGGAAGATATAGTCGAGGATCGAGGTCGACATCTTGATGGCCTCGTTGCCCTCGACGATGCCCGACGGCTCGAAGCGGGTGAAGGTGTACGCCTCGACGTATTCCTCGAGCGGCACGCCGTACTGCAGGCCGATCGAGATGGCGATGGCGAAGTTGTTCATCAGGCTGCGGAACGAGGCGCCTTCCTTGTGCAGGTCGAGAAAGATCTCGCCGAGGCTGCCGTCGTCATACTCGCCGGTGTGCAGGTAGACCTTGTGGCCGCCGACGCTCGCCTTCTGGGTGTAGCCGAGGCGGCGCCCGGGCAGGCGCTTGCGATTGGCCACCTGTTGCTCGACGAGGCGGACGATGCGCTCGGGCGTGGCCGCGGGTTGGGCGGCCTCGGCGGTCGCCTCGGCGTCTTCCTCTTCGTCGGCCAGGGCCAGCGCGCTCAACGGCTGCGACAGCTTCGAGCCGTCGCGGTAGAGCGCGATCGACTTGAGCCCGAGCCGCCACGCCAGCTCGTACGCCTTGTTGCAGTCCTCGACCAGCGCCGCGTTCGGCATGTTGATCGTCTTCGAGATCGCGCCCGAAATGAACGGCTGGGCCGCCGCCATCATGCGAATGTGGCTCTCGGGCGACAGGAAGCGCTTGCCGACGCGGCCGCAGCGGCTGGCGCAGTCGAACACCGGCAGGTGCTCGGGCTTGAGGTGGGGCGACCCTTCGAGCGTCATCGCCCCACAGCAGTGGATGTTCGCGGCGGTGATCTCCGATTTGGTGAAGCCCAGCTCGGCCAGCATGTCGAACTCGGGGAGGTCGAGCCGGTCCGAAGCGAACCCCAGCTCGCGCGTGCAGAACTCCTCGCCCAGAGTCCACTTGTTGAACGCGAACCTGATGTCGAACGCGTTCGCGAGCGCGCTTTCGAGCCCGTCGAGCGCGGCGGCGGTGAAGCCGCGCTCGCGCAGCGCATCGTGGTTGACCCCGGGGGCGTCCTTGAGCGTGCCGTGGCCGACCGCGTAGCGCACCATGTCGTCGATCTGCCCGGCGGCGTAGCCCAGCTTCTCGAGCGCGGCGGGCACGGTGCGATTGACGATCTTGAAGTAGCCGCCGCCGGCGAGCTTCTTGAACTTGACCAGCGCGAAGTCGGGCTCGATGCCGGTGGTGTCGCAGTCCATCACCAGGCCGATCGTGCCGGTGGGCGCGATCACCGTGGCCTGGGCGTTGCGGTAGCCGTGCTCCTCGCCGAGCGCGAGCGCGCGGTCCCACGCCTTGCACGCGGCGCCGACGAGCCGCTTGTCGGGGCACGCCGACGCATCGAGCGGCACCGGCTTGACCGAGAGCCCTTCGTAGCCGTCTTTCCGTCCGTAGGTGGCGCGGCGGTGGTTGCCGATCGCCCGGAGCATCGCCTCGCGGTTCTCGGCGAACTTCGGGAAGGCGCCGAGCTCGCGCGCCAGCTCGGCCGAGGCGGCGTAAGCGACTCCGGTCATGAGCGCGCTGATCGCGCCGCAGATGGCGCGGCCCTCGTCGCTGTCGTAGGCGTGGCCCGAGGCCATCAGGAACGCGCCGATATTGGCGAAGCCCAGGCCCAGCGTGCGGAACTCGTAGGAGCGCTGGGCGATCTCGGTCGAGGGGAACTGCGCCATCACCACCGAAATCTCGAGCGTGATCGTCCACAGCCTGACCGCGTGGCTGAACGCGTCCGTGTCGAAGCCGCCGTCGGCATGGCGGAAGGCCTGCAGGTTCAGCGACGCCAGGTTGCACGCCGTGTCATCGAGGAACATGTACTCCGAGCACGGGTTCGAGGCGTTGATGCGGCCCGATTCGGGACAGGTGTGCCAGTCGTTGATCGTGGTGTCGAACTGCACCCCCGGATCGGCCGAGGCCCAGGCGGCGTAGGCGATCTGTTCCCACAGCTCGCGCGCCGGCACGCGCTTTTGCACCTTGCGGTCGGTGCGGCGGATGAGCGCCCACTCGCCGTCCTCGGCGGCGCTGCGCATGAAGGCCTCGGTGACGCGCACCGAGTTGTTCGAGTTCTGCCCCGAGACCGTGACGTAGGCGTCCGAATCCCAATCGGCGTTGTAGGTGGGGAAATCGATCGAGGTGTAGCCCTGGCGGGCGAACTGGACCACCCGCTGGATATAGTTCTCGGGGATCAGCGACTCGCGCGCGGCGCGGATCGCCTTGCTCAAGCCGGGGTTGCGCGAAGGCGTGAAGCCGCCGTCGCCCTCGTGGCACGCCCGCATGACCGCGTTGAGGCACTTGGCGCAGAGCTGCGAACCGGCGACCAGCGCGGCCACCTTCTGCTCCTCGACGACCTTCCAGTTGATGAACTTCTCGATGTCGGGGTGATCGATGTCGACGATGACCATCTTGGCGGCGCGGCGCGTGGTGCCGCCCGATTTGATCGATCCGGCGGCGCGATCGCCGACCTTGAGGAAGCTCATCAGCCCCGAGGATTCGCCGCCGCCGGAGAGCGCTTCGCCCTCGGCGCGAAGGCTCGAGAAGTTGGTGCCAGTGCCCGAGCCGTACTTGAACAGCCGCGCCTCGCGCACCCACAGGTCCATGATGCCGCGCCCGTTGACGAGGTCGTCGCTGACGCTCTGGATGAAGCACGCGTGCGGCTGCGGGTGCTCGTAGGCCGACGTCGAGCGCGCCACCGCGCCGGTCTCGAAATCGACGTAGAAGTGGCCCTGCGGCGGCCCGTCGATGCCGTAGGCCCAGTGGAGCCCGGTGTTGAACCACTGCGGCGAGTTGGGCGCGCCCATCTGCGTGCACAGCATGTGGCGCATCTCGTCGAAGTAGGCGCGGGCGTCTTCTTGCGTGTCGAAGTAGCCGGCCTTCCAGCCCCAGTAGGTCCAGGTGCCGGCGAGGCGGTCGAACACCTGGCTGGCGGAATGCTCGTGGGTGGTGCGCGCGTCCTCGTCGAGCCCGGCGAGCGCGTCCTCGTCGGGAACGTGGCGCCACAGCCACTCCGGCACGGCGTCTTCCTCGACCGGCTTCAGCCGCGCAGCCACCCCGGCCTTGCGGAAGTATTTCTGGGCGATGATGTCGGCGGCCACATGCGACCAGGCGGCGGGCACCTCGATGTCGTCGAGCCGGAACACCACCGATCCGTCGGGATTGCGGATTTCGCTCGTTGCGGTGCGAAACTCGATGTCTTCGTAGGGCGACCTGCCCTCGACGGTGAACCGCCGCTCGATACGCATTACTGAACCCCCCGAACCGACCGAACTGCCCCCTGCCGCGCCCGACGCCTCCGAGCGGTTCGTTCGGACGCGACACACATTATCTAGCGGTGAAGCGGTAGGAAACCACAATCCCTAAGGTCGCGCAACCAGATTTTGTAAACCGTGGGAGGTTACCCACAATATATCGTAGCCAAGCGCGGATCAGCAGGTCGCGCCGGCGCGCAGGATTACCCGTTGTCGGCGGCGATCGAGCGCGGCGTGCGACGGCCGCCACAACCTTCAAAAGAAAAAATTTTCATCGGATGTGACCGCCGTCATTGGCAACTGGCCAAGGACCCGGCGATCATGGGTTAACCATAAGAACAAACATAAGATCACGATCGGTGGATTTGGAGGAATTCAGATGTCAAAGAGGCCGTTTCTTCGCACGCTCCGCCCGACGATTCTGGTTGCGTCGGTGATGACGGGTGTCTGGCTTGGCGGTGTTCTGGCCCTGACGCTCGTGCCCGCGCCGCTCCAGGAAGGGGCGCCCGTCACCGTCGCCTACATGGAACAGTCGAACGCCACGTTCGCGTACCAGGATCCGTCCGGCAAGTTCACGGTTCATGTGCGCACATCCCGTCCGGTATACGAAACGCAGCCGTTGGTCCGCCCGCTCTGACCTCCGGGTGAAAACCGCCGGCATCGCCGCGGCCGAGATTCGCTTTCCGAATCTAGAAGCGCTCCGCGCCCGCGAGCGCCGCACGAAAGACGGCGAGCGCCTGGGCCTTGCACCGCATGTCGAGGAACAGCGCGGCGCGCATCAACGGATCTTCGGGCAGGCTTTCAACCACACGAATCCACAGGGACACCGGCGTTCTGTTGCCGAGCGTCCAGACGTATCGCCCTTCCCTGGGCCGGCCCCACTCGCTGGGCCACGGGACGCGCCCGGCGCCCGCCGGCCAAGTCGCCAGCTTGAACCCCCGCGAGCTCACAAGCCGGCGAAAGATGAGCGGCTCATCCTGGGCCGGCGCTTGGACGGTGTAGAAATCGGGCATCGCGCCGTCTTCGAGGCAGAATGTCCTGGTCGCCGAGCTGATCGCGTCGGGCAGAGCGGAGCCGATCGGCTCGGGCGCGCCCGGCGCCCGCACGACGAGGATCGTTTCCCTGCTCTTCTCGCTGACCTCGGCGAGTTCCAGAAGGATCTCCAGCATGTCCACCGGCAGGCTGTTCCCGCCGCCGGAGATCGCACCGCCGCCGGCCGACGACAAAACCTCGGCCGCCCGCCCGATGTACGGACCGTCCTTGCGCACCGTCCGGCCGGAGAGAGCCATGACCACCATGTGGCCGTCCGGCTCGATTTGCAGAATCGTCTCGTGCGCGAGCGGCGAGCCCTGCCCGGGCGCCGCCCGGACCGCTTCGAGGACGTAACCCTCGACCCCCGCCGCCGCCGCTTCGTTCGCGAGCAGGGCGACGACGCATGCAATGAGCATCGGTACGCGCATTCGACCGGACCGTCTGTTATCAGGCGCCGCGTCGAGTATACGCGGACGACACCCCGTGTCCTCGCACAAAAGCACAATCGTCACAGTCGCCATGACCGCGTCCGCGGGGCGCGACCGCGGCGGCCCGAACGCCGGGTCAGGTCCGGTGGTCCACATTCAGCATGTCATATGCAGCGGCTCTATCAATCGGTCCGGCAAAGCCAATATCCGCGGCCGACCAAGCAACCTACGCCAACCCGCCGAAGGCTCATTGTCCGAGATCAAGGTCGGGACGGCGCAGCCCGGCCCCGACCAGTTTCCTTAGAGGACATTGGGATTTAACCTGGAGTGCGATATTTTTGACACAGGCGGTGTGATTCACCGGCCACGTTGGTCCGACAGTCTGGCGCCGCGCCTTTGACTATGATAGACGAAATGCCATGGGTCGTCGGGACGCGGCAGGGGAGAAGGTTTGGTAAGTCCGGAGAATTTGATTCAGGAATTATTCGTAATGTCGGTTCACAAACATGGGGGCGCGCGGTTGCAGGAGACGGCGTGTCGCCGGAACCGAACGGTTCGTATTACCCATGGCTCCGGGCGAGGCCCGTGCGGTTCGGAGTCACAGACGCGGCGGTTCGCATGAAGAATTTTCTGTGCGCGCGGAGTCGGCTGCTCGGTTCAATCCTGGCGGTTTTTTTGCTTGCGGCTTGCGCGACACCACCCCTCGGGGGCGAAGCGAAGATGGCCGAATTCGACCAGGTCAACGACCCGTTCGAACCGGTCAACCGTGGCATCTTTTCGTTCAATCAGTTCGTCGACGGGGTGTTGTTCGAGCCGTTGGCCATGCTCTACCGCGACCTCCTGCCGCCCCCCGTGCGCGACAGCGTGGAAAACTTTCTCAACAATCTGCGCTCGCCCGTGACGCTCGCGAGCGACCTGGCGCAAGGCAAGATGGACCGGGCGACGACGACGGTTGGAAGGTTCGTCATCAACTCCACCATCGGCGTCGGCGGCCTTATCGATATGGCCGAGGAATTCGGTCTCGAAGGCCATCGCGAGGACTTCGGCCAGACGCTCGCGGTGTGGGGCTCGGAGGAGGGGCTCTACCTCGTGCTGCCCTTGTTCGGCCCGTCGAACGTGCGTGACGCCGTCGGCCTCGTGGCCGACGCCTTCCTCGATCCGCTGACCTATTTCGCCTCGACCCAGGCTCTGGTGGCGCGCACGTTTGTACGCGGGATCGACGAGCGCGAGAACGTGCTCGATACGCTCGACGAGATCGAGAGAACATCGATCGACTACTACGCGACCTTGCGCAGCCTGTACCGGCAGCGCCGCGCCGACGAGATTCGCGACGGCGAACCGGCGCCGGTGATCCCGATTCCGTCGATCTCGATTGACGATTTCGAAAGCGACAAATCCGGCCAGGCGACGCTGGTCAATTGACGATGGGTTTCGCCGCACGGACTTCGGCCGTTGGGGTCGCCCTGACCGCCGCGTTGTGGGGTTTCGCGCTTGGCGCCGCCGCCGCCCAAAATGAAGCCGAGCGCTTCGTCAAGTCGCTGGGCGACGAGGCGATCGAGGTTCTCAGCGCCTCGGACGCGTCGGAAGAGCAGCGCAAACTCCGGTTCCGGTCGTTGCTCGATCAGGGCTTCGCGGTCGACACTATCGCCCGCTTCGTGATCGGCCGGCATTGGCGCGCTGCGACGCCGCAACAGCGTCAGGAATACATGTCGTTGTTCCGCGAGTTCGTTCTCGATACATATGCCCGGCGCCTCGACGGCTATTCCGGCGAATCCTTCGATATCATCAAGTCGCTTCCGCTCGACGAGACCGACACGATGGTCAGCACCGAGATCGTCCGCCGGAACGGCCCGCCGATCCGCGTCGACTATCGCGTGCGCATCCGCAACGACGGGCACAGGATCGTCGACGTCATCGTCGAAGGGATCAGTCTGGTCGTCACCCAGCGCGCCGAGTTCGCCTCGGTCATCAACCGCAAGGGGCTCGACGGGCTGCTGGCGGGGCTGCGCGAACACCGCGCGGGCGGCGGCTCGGAGTAACCGCGCGGCCGGGCGCGCGCCCCCTTGGCGCCGCTCGCCTCGTACCGGCGAGCCCATGAATGGACTCGCCTAATGTCCCTCAGTCGCCGGGCGGGCGCATCCGCGCCCTTGGCTTTCGCGCTCATCAAGGCGCGGCGCCCAATTATTGCGATCAAAGCTGGCGCGCTTGGCCCACCGAGCGGATGAATGACTTCATCCGCTCGGTGGTATCAGTCCCGCGTCAACGGCTTGTAACGGATGCGGTGCGGCCGGTCGGCCTCGGCGCCCAGACGGCGGCGGCGGTCGGCCTCGTAGTCCGAATAGCCGCCCTCGAACCACACCACGCGGCTGTCGCCCTCGAAGGCGATGATGTGGGTGGCGATGCGGTCGAGGAACCAGCGGTCGTGGCTGATGACGATGGCGCAGCCGGCGAAGTCGAGCAGCGCCTCCTCGAGCGCGCGCATGGTGTCGACGTCGAGATCGTTGGTCGGCTCGTCGAGGAGCAGGAGGTTGGCCCGCGACTTCAAAACCTTGGCGAGGTGCACGCGGTTGCGCTCGCCGCCCGAGAGCTGGCCCGTCTTCTTCTGCTGGTCGGAACCCTTGAAGTTGAAGGCCGCGCAGTAGGCGCGGGCGGGGATGCGCCTGTTGCCGAGGTCGATCTCGTCCTCGCCGCCCGAAATCTCCTGCCACACCGCCTTGTCGGGATCGAGCGATTCGCGCGATTGATCGACGTAGCCCAGCGCCACGGTTTCGCCGACCGCGAGCGAGCCGGCGTCGGGGGTTTCCTGCCCCGCGATCATGCGGAACAGCGTCGTCTTGCCGGCGCCGTTGGGGCCGACCACCCCGACGATGCCGCCGCGCGGCAGCCGGAACGAGAAATCGTCGATCAGCAGCTTGTCGCCGTAGCCCTTGCGCAGGCCCTCGGCCTCGACGACCTGGTCGCCGAGCCGCGGCGGCGGCGGGATGAGGATCTGCGCGCTCTCGGGCGCGCGCTCGCGGCTGTCCGCGACGAGCCGCTCGAAAGCCGCGACGCGCGCCTTGTTGCGCGTCCGGCGCGCCTGCGGCGTCGCGCGAATCCATTCGAGCTCGCGCGCGAGCGTGCGCTGCCGCGCCTTGTCGTGCTTGTCCTCGACGGCGAGGCGCTGGTGTTTCTGCTCGAGCCATGACGAGTAGTTCCCCCGCCACGGGATGCCGCGGCCACGGTCGAGCTCGAGAATCCACCCGGCGACGTTGTCGAGGAAGTAGCGGTCGTGGGTGACCGCGACGACGGTCCCGGGATAGGCCTCGAGGAAGCGCTCGAGCCACGCCACCGACTCGGCGTCGAGATGGTTGGTCGGCTCGTCGAGCAACAGAAGGTCGGGCCGCTCGAGCAAGAGGCGGCACAGCGCGACGCGCCGCTGTTCGCCGACCGAGAGCGTGGTGACGTCGGCGTCGCCGGGCGGGCAGCGCAGCGCGTCCATGGCGATGTCGAGATGACGCCCGAGCTCCCAGCCGTCGACCGCGTCGATCTTCTCCTGAAGCTCCGCCTGCTCGGCCAGGAGCGCGTCCATCTCGTCCGCATCGAGCTCCTCGGCGAAGCGCGCCGAGACGGCGTCGAAGCGGTCGAGGACCGCCTTGGTCGCGGCCACCCCGAGCATGACGTTGCCGAGCACGTCGAGCGCCGGGTCGAGCGCGGGCTCCTGGGGCAGCAGCCCGACGCGCACGCCGTCGGCCGGCCAGGCCTCGCCCCCGATGTCGGTCTCGAGCCCGGCCATCACCCTGAGCAGCACCGATTTCCCCGCCCCGTTGAGGCCGAGCACGCCGATCTTGGCGCCCGGCAGGAAGGCGAGCGTGATGTCGCGCAGCACTTGGCGGCCGCCCGGGAAGATCTTGTTCAGGCGCCGCATCACGTAGACGTACTGGTACGCGGCCATCGGCGGCTCCGGTTGAGATACTGCGCGCGCCGTTTTAGCCCATGCGGTCGGCCACCACCAGCGGATCGGCGCGCGGTCGCGGAAGAAGACGCCCGAGGGGTCGTCGTCGCGGAGCGAGTCGGTCGTGTCGGCGGAATATATGACCGAGCCGGACTGGCTCGGCTGGTTCAATTAGAGGTCATCGGGAGTAAGGCCGGTGCGGGTCGCAAGGCGAGCGCTTCCACCTTCGCCCGTGCTTCCTGCTGGGTGGCGCCGTACGTCATGACTCCCGGCAGCGCGGGGATTTCGGCGATCCAACGGCCGTCCTCCTCCTGCTCGAACTCGATCCGAAGCACGTCGGCGCCTCCATTCGATAACCGGCCCCATCCTTACCACGGGATCGGCGTGCGGTCGCGGAACAGACCGCCCGTGGGCCCGTCGTCGGGGAGCGCGGCGAGCCAAACCATCGTGTCGGTAGAACATAATGGCCGAGCCGGACTGGCTCGGCTGGTTCGGTTAGAGGTCATCGGTATTAACCGTCTGTTTGCGGGTCGCCTGCTATACGTCGCTGTTCGGCGGCCGTCGCGCCGCCTGGAGATGAGGTCACGCGATGGGCGCCACTGCGGCAAGCGAAGTCGCGCCGGACGCGACCGGCGCCACCCGCGACACTGTTTTGAACGACCGGTATCGGGTTTCGCGAAGGAACGATCAGGGACGGACCGGCAATAACGTCCCGGGGACCAACAGCGTCGATGCATCGGCGCCGTCGCGGCGAGCCTTGCGCTGGCGCTCGCCCAGCCTCGCCAGGCTCTTCTTCATCGCTTGCTGCACCTTCTCGAAGGCGCGCACCTCGATCTGCCGTATGCGCTCGCGCGAGACGCCGAACTCCTTGCTCAGGTTCTCGAGCGTGAGCGCCGGGTCCTCGAGGCGCCGGGCGGTGAGGATGCGCTGCTCGCGCGCTGACAAAACCGCCATCGCGCGCTTCAGCAGGCGGCGGCGCATGAGCAGCTCCTCGCGGTCGGCGTACACGGTCTCCTGGTCGTCCGCCTCGTCGACGAGCCAGTCCTGCCACTCGCCGCCGGCGTCGCCGGCGACGGGCGCGTTGAGCGAACGATCATGAGCGGCGAGCCGGCCGTTCATGCTCACCACGTCCGACTCGGGCACGCTGAGCTTGTCGGCGATCTGCCTTACGATCTCGGGCGCCAGGTCGCCGTCGTCGAAGGCGTCCAGGCGCGCCTTGAGCTTGCGCAGGTTGAAGAACAGCTTCTTCTGCGCCGCCGTGGTTCCCATCTTCACCAGTGACCACGAGTGCAGGATGTATTCCTGGATCGACGCCCGAATCCACCACATCGCATAGGTCGCCAAGCGGAACCCGCGGTCGGGCTCGAAGCGCTTGACCGCCTGCATCATGCCGACGTTGCCCTCCGAGATGAGCTCGCCCAACGGCAGGCCGTAGCCGCGAAAACCCATGGCGATCTTGGCGACGAGCCGGAGGTGGCTGGTCACCAGACGATGCGCCGCGTCGGTGTCGTCGTGTTCGCGCCAACGCTTCGCGAGCATGTACTCCTCGTCGGGCCGGAGCATGGGGAACTTGCGGATCTGCTGCAGATACCGCGCCAAGCCTCCCTCGGCGCCGACCGAGGGCAGAGTGAATTTCGCCATACGGTTCGACCTCGCGACGTGGGTTCCGCTAGGGTCTTTTCCGTTCACCTTTGACTTAAGTCAAAGTGAACCGCGTTCAATCACCGCGCGGGCCAAATATTGCTTCGACGAAAAAGTAGCCGCGGGAACGGCTGCCCGCACTTGCGCCCTAGCCCGAGCTGGACCAATCTTAGTATTCTTCCAAACAGGGCATTAATATAACATTACTGCGAGAAAAGTCAAGAAATACCCTATATTCGAGCCTGGTATCACGCCCGGTCCGGCGCCCCAAGCAGCGCGATCAGGGCTTTCATATCATTGGGTAATTCGCTCTCGAACCGGAGCGCTTCGCCGCTCGTCGGATGGCGGAACCCGAGGCGGTCGGCGTGGAGCGCCTGGCGGCGAAATCGGGCCAGCGCGCCGCGTTCGGATTCGCCAAGAGAGGCGGTTCGCCGGCGCACCCCGCGGCCGTACAGGGGATCGCCGATCAGCGGATGCCCCCGGTCGCTGAAGTGAACCCGGATCTGGTGGGTGCGGCCGGTCTCCAGCCGGCACTCGACGAGGCTAGCCGCGCCGCCCAGCGCCGCCAGAACGCGGTAGCGGGTGACCGCCGGCCGGCCGCCCCGGCGCAGCACCGCCATCTTCTTGCGGTTGGCGGGGCTGCGGCCGATGTTGCCGGCGATCTCTCCCGCCACCGGACTGGGCACGCCCCAAACCACCGCCTTGTAAGCGCGCGTGAGGGTGTGGCTCGAGAACTGCGCGGCGAGCGCGGCGTGCGCGGCGTCCGACTTGGCGGCGACGATGAGGCCGCTGGTGTCCTTGTCGAGACGATGGACGATTCCCGGCCGCAGCACCCCCCCGACCCCGGAAAGACTGTCGCCGCAGTGGGCGATGAGCGCGTTGACGAGGGTGCAGTCCGGGTTGCCCGGGGCGGGATGCACGACCATCCCGGCGGGCTTGTCGATGACGATCAGCTGCGCGTCCTCGTAGACCACGGCAAGGTCGATGGCCTGGCCGCGCGGCTTGGCGGGCGCCGCCGCGGGGACCGAGACCGCGAAGCCCTGGCCGGGTTTGACCCGGTATGACGGGTCGGCTAAGGTTTCGCCCCCCGAGGCCACCCGGCGGTCCTTGATCAGCGCCTTGATGCGCGTGCGGGAGAGGTCGGGTAGCGCGCCGGAGAGAAACTTGTCGAGCCGGACGCCGGAATCCTCGGCGCCGGCGCGAACGCTCAAGGCCAGGTTGTCCTTCACCGTCATGGCGACAGACTGGACCCAAACCACGCGCCTGCTCAAGGCCGTCGTCATCGTCCTCGGCGTGATGATCGTTCTCGGCATGACCATTCTCGCGGTCGAGATCTTCCGCCGCGTAGGCAGCGGCGGCGATTCGGGCGGCTTGGCGACGGCCACCGTGCCATTGCCGGCCGGCTCGCGGGTGTTGGACATGAGCGGCGAAGGCGACGCGCTGTCGCTTCTCGTCGAGGGGCCGGACGGCGCCCAGCGGGTCGTGACCGTCGACCGCCGCACCGGCGCGGTGCTGGGAACGCTCACGCTCGCGCCCGCGCGCTGAATGTGAGGCCGGTCCGAACTCGGAGGTCGGGGATGAATTTTTGCAGCGACAACACCACCGGCGCGGCGCCCGAGATCATGGCGGCGCTCGCCGAGGTCAACGCCGGCCACGCGGCCGCGTACGGCGACGACGCGATCACCGGGCGGCTCCCAGCGCGCTTCGGCGCGCTGTTCGAGGCCGAGGTGGCGGTGTTCCCGGTGGCGACCGGAACCGCGGCCAACGCGCTCGCGCTCGCGGTGATGACGCCGCCGTTCGGCGCGGTCTACTGTCACCGCGAGGCGCATATCGCGGTCGATGAATGCGGCGCGCCCGAGTTCTACAGCGGCGGCGCGAAGCTCGTGCTGCTCGACGGCGACGGCGGCAAGATCGCGGCGGCGGCGCTTGCCGAGGCGCTCGACCGCGCCGGCGCCGGCGTCGTCCACCACGTCCAGCCGGCGGCGTTGAGCCTGAGCCAGCAGACCGAATGCGGCACCGTGTATGCGCCCGACGAGATGGCGGCGCTGTGCGACATCGCCCACCGCCACGGGCTCGGCGTGCACGTCGACGGCGCGCGCTTCGCCAACGCCGTCGCCGCGCTCGGCTGCACGCCCGCCGAGGCGAGCTGGCGCGCCGGCGTCGACGTGCTGTCGTTCGGCGCCACCAAGAACGGCGCCCTCGCCGCCGAGGCGGTGGTGGTGTTCAAGCCCGAGCTGGCGCGGGAGATCGGGTACCGGCGCAAGCGCGCCGGCCATCTGTTGTCGAAGATGCGCTTCGTCTCGGCGCAGCTCGAGGCCTACATCACCGACGGCCTGTGGCTCGACAACGCGCGGCGCGCCAACCGGCTGGCGGGGCGGCTCGCCGAAGGCCTCGCGGCGGTGCCCGGCGCGCGCCTGGCATACCCCCCGCAGGGGAACGAGATCTTCGTCGCGTTGCCCGAGCCGGTGATCGCCGGCCTGCTCGCCGACGGCTTCGACTTCCATCGCTGGGGGGCGGAGACCGCTTCGGTGGTGCGGCTCGTCACCGCCTTCAACACCCGCGAAGAAGACGTCGAGGCGCTCATCGACGCCGCCGGGCGTCACGCCAAGGCTGATGCTCATACCATCGGTCAACAAGAATGACCGATGGGCGTTCACACGGCACGCAGCCTTACGCCGCATAAGCGGCGGCGCGCGGTCGCGCTTGCCAGCGGTCATTATTAGTCAATCATAATGGCCGCTGGAATCAGAGGGCGACGGGCTTGCAGTAGAGGCGGCGGCGCCTGATCTCGGCGCACAGCGCCCGCGCTTCCGACTCGCCGGCGACGGGACCGGCGCTGAGCTGGAAGAAGACGCCCTTGTCGCCGCCCATGTTGACGCGGGCGATGCGCGGGCTGAGCCCCGAGAACAGATCGGCGTGCTCGCGGTTGAGCTCGTCCCAGACGCGGCGGGCGCGCTCGGGGGTGCGGAACGAGGCGAGATGCAGGTTGAGCGGAATTTCCCCGGCCGGTCCGGCATCGCCGGCCGCTGTTTGCGGCGCCTCGGCGCCCGGTTCGGGCGGTGACGGCGGGTTCTGCGCTTGGGCCTGGATTTCGGGTTCAGGCCGCGACGAGGCGTCGAGCGCCTCGCGCTCGATGCCGTACTCGAGGTCGGAAATCAGGCCCGCCGAGCGCACCCGATCGAGCCGGTCGCGTTGCGCCTCCGGGTTCCCGCCGGCGGGTGTCGCGGCGGGCGCGCCCGATGGCGAAATCGGCATCAGGGCGTCGAGGATCGC
>JACZUY010000048.1 GCA_022572945.1 Pseudomonadota bacterium | reverse complement strand
GGGGCCTGAGCGGCCCCTCGATCGTCGTCCAGCCGGTCGGCGGGTGGCGGTGGTACATCTGCGTCGACGGCCCGTAAAAGCCCTCGCGCCCGAGCTCGCGCTCGTACGTGCCCGCGGGTAGGTCGGCGTGCGCCTGCCGCGAGGTCTCGCCCTCGGCGCGGGGCAGCGCGATCCACTTACGCATCGCCGAGCACCCCGCGGGCGATCTGGTCGCGTTCGATGGCCTCGAACAAAGCCTGGAAGTTGCCTTCGCCGAAGCCTTCATCGCCCTTGCGCTCGATGATCTCGAAGAAGATCGGGCCGATCACCGTCTCGGTGAAGATCTGCAACAAGAGCCGGCCCGCCGCCGTATCGCCGTCGATGAGGATGCGGTCGCGCCGAAGCCGGTCGAGGTCCTCGCCGTGGCCGGGCAAGCGGTCGTCGACCGCCTCGTAGTAAGCGTCCGGCACCGTCATGAAGCCGACGCCGCGCGCGCGCAACGCCTCGACCGCGGCGTAGATGTCGGCGATGGCGAGCGCGATGTGCTGGATGCCCTCGCCGTGGTACGCCGCGAGGTACTCCTCGATCTGGGATTTGTCGTCGGCCGATTCGTTGATCGGAATGCGGATCTTGCCACACGGGCTGACCATCGCGCGCGACCGCAGGCCAGTGACCCGGCCCTGGATGTCGAAGAAGCGGATTTCGCGGAAGCCGAACAGCCGCTCGTAGAAGCCGGCCCACTCGTCCATGCGGCCGCGGTGGACGTTGTGGGTGAGGTGGTCGATGTGGGTGAAGCCGACTCCCTCGGGGACCTCGGGCGCGCCGTCGATGGGCACGAAGTCGACGTCGTAGATCGACCGCCCGTCGTAGCGGTCGACGAGATAGACCAGGCTGGCGCCGATCCCCGTGATCGCCGGGATGTTGAGCTCCATCGGCCCCACCGGTCCCCGGTGCGGCCGCGCGCCCAGCGCCAGCGCGCGCTCGAACGCCTCCGCGGCGTCGCCAACGCGAAAGGCGACGGCGCAGACCGAAGGGCCGTGCACGCGGGCGAACGACTGCGCGAAGCTCGCGGGCTCGGCGTTGATAATGAAGTTGACGTCGCCCTGGCGGTACAGCGTCACGTCCTTCGACCGATGGCGGGCGACCGCGGCGAAGCCCAGGCGCTCGAACAGTCGGGCGAGCGCCGCGGGCTCCGGCGCCGCGTACTCGACGAACTCGAAGCCGTCGGTGCCCGCCGGGTTGTCTGCATGCTCTGCCATGATGAAACGTCCTCGATTGCGCCGCCGGCCGGAGCGGCAGCGGCGCATTCACAATTATTGCCATCATATCGCCATCATTAAGTGATTTGGGTGCCTAAGACTCCCTTTCCAAGATGCCGCCAACCGGGCCGTTGCCTCGCCGCGGGTGCGTGCTATAACGGGGCCGGGACAAACCTTGTGAGCGGCGGGCGGGGGCGATGGAGCCGACGATTCTCATTGTCAACGGACCCAACCTCAACCTGTTGGGAACGCGCGAGCCGGAGATTTACGGGCGCGAAACGCTCGACGAAATCGCCGCCCTGTGCGCGGACAAGGCCGCGCAGCTCGGGCTCGCGGTGGACTTTCGCCAATCGAACAGCGAGGCCGAGATCGTTGGCTGGATTCAGGAGGCGCGCGGGGACGCCGGGGGGCTTATCGTCAACGCCGGCGCGCTCACCCACACCTCGATCGCCATTCTCGACGCGCTGCTCGCGTGCGCGCTCCCGGTCGTCGAGGTGCATTTGTCCAACATCCACCGGCGCGAGGCGTTCCGCCGCGACTCGTACGTCTCGCAGGCGGCGGTGGGCACGATCTGCGGCTTCGGCGGCCACGGCTACGCGCTGGCGCTCGAGGCGATGGCGCGCATCGTGAACGCCGACGGCGGGGGCGATGAAGAAGCTTGAGATCGACACCGAGCTGATCCGCCGGCTCGCCGCGCTCCTTGATGAGACCGGGCTGAGCGAGATCGAGCTCGGCGATGGCGACTCGCGGGTGCGCGTGGTGCGCAACAGCGCCGGCCCCTCGCCCGCCGTCAAGGCCGGCAACCCCGCCCCAGCCGCCGCCAATCCCGAGCCGGCGGTCGACGCCGGCGATCCCGGCGCGGTCAACTCGCCGATGGTGGGCACGGTCTTCGTCGCGCCCGAGCCCGGTGCGGAGCCCTTCGTCTCGGTCGGCGGCGAGGTCGCCGAGGGGCAGACGCTGTTCGTCATCGAGGCGATGAAGGTGATGAACCCGATCAAGGCGCCGCGCGCGGGCACGGTGACGCGCATTCTGGTCAGCAACGGCGACCCGGTCGAGTATGGGGAAGCGCTGCTGATTCTCGGTTAAGCGCGCGATGTTCGACAAGGTCCTGATCGCCAACCGCGGCGAGATCGCGCTCCGCATCCACCGCGCCTGCCGCGAGATGGGCATCAACACCGTCGCCGTCCATTCGACCGCCGACGCCGACGCCATGCACGTCCGCCTGGCGGACGAAAGCGTGTGCATCGGCCCGCCGCCGGCGAGCGAGAGCTATCTCAACATCCCGGCGATCATCGCCGCCGCCGAGATCACCGGACCCGACGCCATCCACCCCGGCTACGGCTTCCTCGCCGAAAACGCGAACTTCGCACAGATCGTCGAGGACCATGGCTTCGTGTTCATCGGCCCGGAGCCCCGGCACCTGCGGATGATGGGCGACAAGATCGCCGCCAAGGAGGCCATGCAATCGCTCGGCATCCCGGTGACGCCGGGCTCCGACTGCCCCATCGACGACGGCGAGCAAGCGCTGCGCATGGCGCGCGAGGTCGGTTACCCGGTCGCGCTCAAGGCGATTTCCGGGGGCGGCGGCAAGGGGTTCCGGGTGGTCGACGGGTCCGACGAGCTGGCCGAGGCGATGGCGCTCGCCCGCGCCGAGGCGCGCAGCGCGTTCGGCGACGACGCGCTCTATCTCGAGAAGTATCTCGACCGGCCGCGCCACATCGAGGTCCAGGTGCTGGCGGACGAGCACGGCGCGGTGGTGCATCTCGGCGAGCGCGACTGCTCGATGCAGCGCCGCCACCAGAAGCTGCTGGAAGAGGCGCCGGCGCCGGCGCTCAACCGCGACCAGCGGGCGCGGCTTTGCGCCACCGTCGCCGAGGCCGTCCGCAATCTTGGCTACCACGGACTCGGCACGGTCGAATTCCTTTTCCAGAACGGGGAGTTCTACTTCATCGAGATGAACCCCAGGCTGCAGGTCGAACACCCGGTGACCGAGATGATCACCGGGATCGATCTGGTGCGCGAGCAGATCCGCGTCGCCGCCGGCGCGCCGCTGGGCTATGGCCAGGACGACATCCGTTTCCACGGCCACGCCATCGAGTGCCGCATCAACGCCGAGCATCCCGAAACGCTGACCCCCTCGCCGGGTCGCATAACCAGCTACCACGCGCCCGGAGGCCTGGGCGTGCGCGTCGATTCGGCGCTTTATTCGGGCTACCGCATCCCGCCCGACTACGACAGCCTGATCGCCAAGGTCATCGTCCACGGCGCCAGCCGCAACGAGTGCCTGATGCGGCTCAAGCGGGCGCTCGAGGAATACGTCATCGAAGGCGTCGAGACGACGATCCCGCTGCACCAGCGGCTGATCGCCGAGCCCGACTTCGTCAACGGCGCCTACGACGTGCTCTGGCTGGAAAGATTCCTCGACTCGCGATCCTGACCTGAGCCGCGGATGGTCGAGCTGACGCCTGACGTCGTGCTTCGCGCTTACGCCTGCGGGCTGTTCCCGATGGCCGAGCGGCGCGACGACCCCACGCTTCACTGGGTCGAGCCCGAGTTGCGCGGGGTCATCCCGCTGGATGCGTTCCACGTGCCGCGCCGCCTCGCCCGCCGGGTGAAGAGCGGCGCGTTCGAGCTGCGCGTCGATTCGGACTTCGCGTCGGTCATCCGCGCCTGCGCCGAGCCCACGCCGAGACGGAAGGAGACCTGGATCAACGACCAGATCATCACGCTCTACTGCGCGCTGCACGAGCGCGGCAACGCGCATTCGGTCGAGTGCTGGACCGGGGGCCGGCTTGTCGGCGGGCTCTATGGCGTGCGGATCGCCGGCGCGTTCTTCGGCGAGAGCATGTTCAGCCACGAGGCCGACGCCAGCAAGGTGGCGCTGGTGCATCTCGTCGAACGCCTGAAACGGGGCGGCTTTCGGCTCCTGGACGCCCAGTTCATCACCCCGCACCTCAAGAGATTCGGCGCGGTCGAGGTGCCGCGCGCGCGCTACCAAGCGCTGCTGCGCGACGCGCTGGCGGCGGACGCGACGTTCTATCCCGAGGAGCGCTACAGCGGCTCGGCGCAACGAAGGCTGGGTTGCCGCGCCGGACAAGATACGGGACACTAACAACCATGGACCGGGACCGGGTTATCGACCTCCTGAACGAGCACGCGCGGGATATCCGCGCGCGCGGGGTTACCCGCCTGGCCCTGATCGGCTCCACGGCGCGCGGCGAGGCCCAGGCCGACAGCGATGTCGACGTGCTGGCCGAGATCGACCCGGACCGCGTATTCACGCTTTTCGACCTCGTCGGTCTCAACGATTTTCTCGCCGAAATCCTCGGCCGGCGGGTAGACGTCGTCCTCGCGCGCGGCCTGAAGCCGCGCATGGAACAGAGAATCCGGGCTGACCGCGTCGAGGTGTTTTGATGGATGCGCGCAAGGTTCGCTATCGCCTCGAACATATTCTCGAAGCAATCGCGGCGATCGAAAGTTTCGTCGCGGACAAGGATTTCGAAACCTACCAATCGGATCGTATTTTGCATGACGCCGTGGAGCGCAATCTCGAACGTTTATGCGAGGCGGCCCGCACCATCCCGGAGGAGCTGAAGGCCGAGCACCCGGAGATTCCGTGGCCACAGATCACCGGTCTCGGCAACGTCTTGCGCCATGCCTACAACGCCATCGATGACCAGACGATCTGGGATACCCTGGCGACCGGGTTGCCACCGTTGAAGGCGGCGGTGGAGAGCATGATCCGCAAAATCGATGGGGCGGGCGATAGCGACTAAACATTGGAAATCCGGCCACGGTGACAACGAAGCAACGATGAACCACGGCGACAATGCGCAAGCTAAATTGGTCGAGGCCTTCAAGGCGACGTGACCCCGTCCGTAGGGCGCGCGGTCTACCCTGACGAGGGCTCGGCGGGCTCGGCCGCCTCTGCGCAGTCGAGCACCCAGATATCGTAGACCGGGTGTTCGAGCGCCGAGAGCGCGGGCGACGAGGCGAACATCCAGCCGACGAACAGGTCGATCCCCGGCTCGCCCGGCTTGACGTCGCGGATCTCGAGGAACGCGGCGCTTTCGGGCGGCTCCTCGGGCGGCGTCTTGTGACACGCGCGAACCGTGATCTCGAGCGTGCCGAAGCGAACCACGCGGTTCAACGGCGCCTCGATCTCGGAAACCCGCGCGGTGACCTTGTCGAGCCCCTGCAGCACCGCGATCCGCTCTTCGGCCCAAGCCGATGGAGCCATCGCCGCAAGCCCCACGAACGCACAAAAGCCAAGCCGCCCGGGTTTCGGAAACCACAGCGGCGCAGAGGCACGGAGAGTCCTTACCACCAAGGCACAAAGACACCAAGGTAATAGTGTTTGTTCAATAGCTTGTTGGATAAAATTAAGATTTAACTTCAAGTTTCTTCGTGTCTTTGTGTCTTGGTGGTGAATCGAATTTTCGTGCGTGTCTCCGGGATGAATCGCGTTCGCCTCGAAGAACGCGATATCGGGCCAGTGGCGGCTCACTCGGAGAACGGTTTGTCGAGCGAATCGACGAGGTCGCGCAAAACGCTGCGCACCTGGTCCTCGTCGCAGCCCATCAGCACCGCGTCCTCGAGCGCCTCCCGGCACAGGTCGCGGATTTCCTCGAGGTTCTCGTTGAGCAGCTTGAGCTTCTCGAAGCACGAGACCGGGGTGCCGTCGGGCGCGCGCCAGACGAATCCCTTCTCGCGGGTGGGTTTCGGTTTCACCGCTCGAACCTCAAAGATGCGCGGCGAGGCGCAGGCGCACGTAGGCGACCGTCCAGCGGCCGTCCGCGTCGCAGTGATCGGCGCGCATGGCGTCCGCCACCTCGTCCTTGATCGCCTGGCGCTCGGCTTCGGGCGCGGCGTTGAGGAACGCCCCGGCGAAGGTGTCGAGCCAGTCGCCCAGGCTCCCCGGCAGCGGCGTCGGGCGCGGGAACAGCGCGATCGAGTCGACGGTGAAGCCGTGCGCCTCGAGCCGGGCGCGGTATTCCCCGGGCCCCGGAAAGTACCACGGATCACAGGCTCGGCCGTCGAGGCCGCGGCGCCCGAGCGCGGCGACCAGCGCTCGCACGAGCGCGTCGATGTTGCCCTCGCCGCCGAACTCGGCGACGAAGCGCCCCCCGGGCTTCAGCGCCTGCCTTACCCCGGCGATCACCTTGTCGGGCTGCCGCATCCAGTGCATCGCGGCGTTCGAGAACACGGCGTCGAACGCGCACGTGAAGTCGAGCGCCTCGCCGTCGATCACCCGCGCATCCAGCCCCCGCGCCTTCGCGGCGGCGACCATGTCGGGCGCCGAATCGACGCCGACCACGTCGGCCCCCCGGGCGGCGATACGCTGGGTGAGCGCGCCGTCGCCGCAGCCGAGATCGAGGATGCGCTCGCCGGACCGCGGCGCCAGCATGTCGAGGAGCGCTTCGCCGAAGTCCGCGACGAAGCGCGCGGTGCGCGCGTAGCGCGCGGCGTTCCAGCTTTGCGTTGCCGGCTCCATCGCCCGATCTCCTTACGGGCTTACGGCCGCCAGGGCTCGTAGGGCGGCGGCATGCCGCCCTCGCCCTTCGCCGTGTCGCCGGGCGGCCGGTAGGCGTGCGCCGTCCCGGTAAGGTTCGGCAGGTGCGGCTTCTGCCACGGCTGTTCCGCGAGCGGCTTCTCGGTCGGCGGCGCATCGGTCATGCGGTGGAGCCAGGCGTGCCATTCGGGCGGCACCTTCGAGGCTTCCGCTTCGCCCTCGTAGATGACCCAGCGGCGCCGCCACGCGCGCGTCGGCCGTCCCTTCTCGCGGTAGTAGCGGTTGCCGAACCGGTCCTCGCCGACCGGCTCGCCCTTCCACCAGGTGAACAGCAATGTCCCGATCGTCGTCATGGCCTCCATCGCCCGATGCGCCGGGAATATGGCACCGCCGCGCGGTGGCGTAAAGGCGGACGGATCGCTCGAGTGACGGCGACGAATGGTTATGCCGTTTGCTTTGGGCCCGACGCGCCTCCGTCGCAGGCGTCTCCTCGGCGCCGGCTGACAACTGCTGCGTGAGCGGGCTCGCCTCCGCGCATGGCGTCGACAGCCGGGCGCGTTGGGTGAAACCGGAGAAACTGCTCGAACGACTGGCCGCGGGGTCGTTTCACAACGTAGCCTTTGCCGACCTGTGCCGATTGGCCGAGGCACTCGGGTTCCGCCTCGACCGCGTGCGCGGCAGCCACCATCTATACGTTCACCTGCGCGCCCCTGGGCGGCTCGACCTGCAGGATCGCAAGGGAAAGGCGAAGCCCTATCAAATCTGGTAATTGCTTGCCCTGGTCGAGGAAAATACCCCAACGCGTGATCGAGCAGAGGACGAGGAATGAAGGACGACCACATCAACCTGTTTTGGAGCGACGAGGACGCCGGATGGTCAAACGCCGTATAGACGCGGCGCCGCCTTTACGCATAACCTCGGCTAAAGCCGCGGGTCGCACGCTCTTCGGAGGCCATGCCGCGAGGCGACGCGGAGCTGACCGGTCCGCCAAGCCGTGGGCCGCCGAATCCGGGTCGCCCAGGCGTCAACATCGGTTATCGCAAGCCGTTACGTAGATAAGGATGGCAACGCACCACATTCTCAAGAAGGCGGCGATGGGCCTGGCGGGGCTGGGCTTCGCCGTGGCGACCAGCGCGGCTCCGGCGGCGGTCGCCGCCGGGGTCCCGGAATCGCAGGACCCGATCAAGCTGGCGATCAACGAGTGGACCGGCCAGCACGTCACCACCCACATCGCCGGCGAGATTCTCAAGCGCATGGGCTATCGCGTCGCGTATATCGCCGTCGACTACGTCGCGCAGTTCCGGGCGCTCGCCAACGGACAGCTCACCGCCAGTTTGGAAATCTGGTCCACCAACGTCGGCGAAGAGTACGAGAGCGCCAGGGCCACAGGCGGGGTGGAACGCATCGGCGACCTCGGCGTCGATACCAAGGAGGGCTGGGTGTACCCCAAGTACATGGAGGCGACGTGCCCCGGCCTTCCCGACTGGACGGCGTTGCTCAAATGCGCCGAGCTCCTGTCCACGCCCGAGACCTTCCCCGACGGCCGCATCATCGTCTTTCCGGCCGACTGGGACGGGCGCTCCGCCGCGATCATCGCGGCCCTTCGATTGCCCTACGTCGCGGTTCCCGCCGGCGGCGGGCCCGCGCCGTTGGTCACCGCGCTGAAGCGCGCCATGGCGCGCGAGGATCCGCTGGTGATGATGTTCTGGTCGCCGCACTGGGTACTCGCGGAGGTCGACGTCGGCTGGGTGCAGTTGCCCAGGTACGAGCCCGCGTGTCTCGAAGACGCCTCGTGGGGACCCAACCCGGACGCGACCGGCGACTGCGGCGTCGATACGGCGATCACCTTCAAGGTCGCGTGGTCGGGAATGAAGGACAAATGGCCCGCCGCTTACGGGTTTCTCGAGGGCTTCCGGCTCGACGACGAGGACCAGATCCCAATGTTGGCGGCGATCGACATGCGCGGCGAGGATCTGGTTGCCGTGACCAAGAAATGGGTCGACGACAACGAGGCCAAGTGGCGCCCGATGGTCGAGGCCGCGCTCGCGGGCAATTGATCTGAAGGTGCAAGCGGGGCCGGCGGTTCATCCGGCCCTTGTTCCCCATCGCCTTCGATGTCAGGTCGTCGATCGATTCCTCAAACGCGAGGCGAAAGCGCGCACGAGGTCAAGCTGTCGCGCCGTAACCTGTGGACGGTGTACGGCGCCGAGCGCGCGCTTGTTCACCCGGGCGAACGGCGCGGTCGACGATCCGCCGGGGCGCGCGCTGGCGCCCGCCGGGATCGTCGAATCGGGACGCATGTCGGGCTGCGCCGAGCGCCAGCTCATGTGGTGGGTGCAGGTGCCGGCGGCGACGCACAACATCATGATGGGCGTCAACTCGACGATCATGGCGGCGTCAGGCGGCGTCGGCGTACTCGTTGTCGTTGGCCGCCGGGCGCGCCGCATCGGCGGCGGCGGCGACGCGGACGGCCGGGCGATGCTCCCGCGCCGGCGGCCGGCTCAGCATCCCGTCGACCACGGCGCGAATCTCGCCGCGGTGGATGCCGATATCTTTCAGCAGATGGTCGTCGAGCCGCGAAAGATCGCGGACCGCCGCACCGCGCGCGTTCCACGCGCGGACCGCGCGGACCGCGTTCGCGACCGATTCGGCGACCGCTGTCACGGCCTTGTAGGCGTAGACGCTGATCGCGTCGTCGATCGGGCCGTTCACCGCCGGCTTGTTCGTTCTGGGCAAAATCATGTACGGGTTCATCGTCGTCTCCTTGTCTTTTCGCTAAAGCACCGCTATATTGAACAGCGACGCCAGTTTGTGCTCTGTTGCCTATGAGATAAGGTCCAACGGGCGAATCTACAAACGATGATTTCTCAATCTATATGTTAGAAATTCTTAACTGATCCGATGGCCCGGAAGCTCCCCCCGCTCAACGCCCTGCGCGCCTTCGAGGCGGCCGCGCGGCACCTCAGCGTGACCAGGGCCGCGGGCGAGCTCAACGTCACCCCCGCCGCGGTCAGCCACCAGGTCAAGGCGCTCGAGGACCGGCTCGGGGTGGCGCTGTTTCGCCGGCTCAACCGGGCGCTGTTGCTGACCGACGCCGGCCAGCTCCTGCTCCCCGGCCTGCGCGACGGCTTCGACCGGCTCGCCGAAGCGGTGCAGCGGGTGCGCGCGCACGGCGCCGGGAACGCGCTCACGGTGAGCGTCGCGCCGTCGTTCGCCGCCAAGTGGCTGGTGCCGCGCCTCGACCGCTTCCGCGCGGCGCACGCGGACATCGAAATCCGCCTCGACGCCACCGACCAGCTCGTCGATTTCGCGCGCGAGGATGTCGACGTCGCCATCCGCTACGGCGCCGGTGACTATCCCGGCCTGCACGCCGACCGCCTGTTCACCGACGAGGTGATCCCGGTGTGCAGCCCGCGCCTGCTCGAAGCGCCGCACCCGCTGCGCAAGCCCGCGGACCTGCGCTGGCACACGCTGCTCCACGTCGGCTGGGCGACCGACGGCGCGTTCTGGCCCGACTGGCGCATGTGGCTGCTGGCCGCGGGGGTGCGCGACGTCGCCCCCACCCACGGGCCCAAGTTCAAGCAGGAGGGCATGGTCGTCCAGGCGGCGCTCGAGGGCCACGGGGTGGCGCTGGCGAGCTCGGTGCTGGTCGCCGACGACCTCGCCGCCGGGCGGCTGGTGCGCCCGTTCGACCTCGGCCTGCCGCTGAGCTTCGCCTATTACCTGGTCTGTCCCGGGGCCGCCGCCGACCAGCCCAAGGTCGCCGCCTTCCGCGCCTGGATCCTCGCCGAGGCCAAGCGCCAGCCCGCCTCGCGGCCGGGGTGACGAAGGCGCGGAACGGCTTGCCCCGGCAATCAAAGCGATACGGAATTTATGGTGGGCTCGGCAGGATTCGAACCTGCGACGACGCCGTTATGAGCGGCGGGTTCCGACCAGCTGAACGACGGGCCCGCAACCCGTCGCCCCGCCATGCCCCCAACGTTGCTCTCCTCGCGCCGCACCACCGCATTGGCCGAGGGAGGGCGCCGTCCGGGACGGGCCCCGATGGGCTCAGATTTCGGTCGGCCCTTCCCCGTCGCGCCATGCCGCGAACCCGCCGGCGATGTGGCACACGTTCGCCACCCCCATGTCGTGCAGCGTCTTCGCCGCCAGCGCCGAGCGCCCGCCGGAACCGCAGAACAGGACGAGGCGCTTGCCGGCGCTGAGCGCCGGGTTGTGCATCGGGCTCTCCGGATCGACGTGGAATTCGAGAAATCCGCGCGGCGCGTGAACCGCGCCCTGAATTGTCCCCGACTGCTGGCGCTCGGCCGTCTCGCGCACATCGACGAACTGCACGCCGGGATCGCCGACGAGCGTGAGTGCTTGCGGGACCGTGATCGTCTCGATCACCGAATTGGCCTCGGCGATCAACTGCTTGAATCCACGTTGGACCATCGTCTTTCCTCTCGGCAGTTACGCCGCCTTCGCACGACGCCGAGGCAGAGCGGCGCCAGGGCCACCGGACCGCGAGGGCCATCCAGCACAAAATGGTGGGCCCGGCAGGATTCGAACCTGCGACTACGCCGTTATGAGCGGCGGGTTCTGACCAGCTGAACTACGGGCCCGGGCGCATTCTGCGCAGATCGCGCGTGGGATCAAGGGTCTTTCGAGACGCGCGGCCCAAAGGGGCCGAAACAGGGATCGAGGGGATTACGTTCCAGCCCGCGCCCCCTTTGATCGTAATAAATGCGGGCCGCCGCCAACGCGGCGTAAGGCTGCGTGCCGTATGAACGCCCATCGGTCAGTCTCGATGACCGATGGTATGACGACCGAAGCTCAGGCGCGCGCGGTTGTGGACCAGCGTCCGGGTGGCGAGGTCGTAGCGCATCAGGTCCTCGCCGAGGATGACGGGGCCGGCGAAGTCGGCCGCGACCTCGGCGAGAAGCGCGTCGCGGTCGCAGCCCGGCGGCACGAAGTGGGTCAGCATCAGCGCGCCGGCCCCGGCCTCGGCGGCGATCTTGCCGACCTCGGACGAGAGCGTGTGGTAGCCGGCGACGTTGGCCACCGTCTCGGCGCCGCGCAGCCCCTCGCCGGCCGCCATCTCGCCATGCACGAAGACCTCGTGAAGCAGCAGGTCGGCGCCGCGCGCCGCAGCGATCACCGCCGGGCAGCGCCGCGTGTCGCCCGAAACCACCAGCCGCGCTCCCCCGGCCTCGAAGCGAAAGCCGAAGGCGTGGCGCACCGGCCTGTGGTCGACCGCGAACGCGGCGACCGCGAGGCCGTCGAGGTCGAGCACCGGCTCGGGGTCGTCGCCCGGGTCGATCTCGGTGACCGCGACCTCGAGCGCCGCGGTCGAGGTGCGGCGCTCATGCGCGATGCGCTGCTCGAGCTCGGGCCGCCACAGCGCCATCAGGCCATCGACGTACGCCTTCGTGCCGGGCGGCCCGATCACCGCCTGCGGCCGGTCGCGGCCCTGGTGCCAGCTCGAGATGACGAGCTGGAACAGATCGACGAGATGGTCGCTGTGCAGGTGCGTGAGCAGCACCGCGTCGAGGTCGCGCCCGGTGAGGCCCGCACCGAGCAGCCGCTGGGTCGCGCCCGAGCCGCAGTCGATCAGCACCGTCCGCGCGCCGTGGCTGACGACCTGCGCGGGGCCGTGGCGGTCCGCGTCGACGATGGGGCAGCCGGTGCCAAGCAGCGTGAGGCGCATGCCGGGCGGCCGCGGCCGGGGCGACCCCGCCCCCGCCTCAGAAGTCGAGGAAGCTGCGGAGCTTGCGCGAGCGGCTCGGGTGCTTGAGCTTGCGCAGCGCCTTGGCCTCGATCTGGCGGATGCGCTCGCGCGTCACCGAGAACTGCTGGCCGACCTCTTCGAGCGTGTGGTCGGTGTTCATGCCGATGCCGAAGCGCATGCGCAGCACGCGCTCCTCGCGCGGGGTCAGGCTGGCGAGCACCCGGGTCGTGGTCTCGCGCAGGTTCGACTGGATCGCCGCGTCGACCGGCAGCACCGCGTTCTTGTCCTCGATGAAGTCGCCGAGGTGTGAGTCCTCCTCGTCGCCGATCGGGGTCTCGAGCGAGATCGGCTCCTTGGCGATCTTCAACACCTTGCGCACCTTCTCCAAGGGCATGCCGAGGCGCACGGCGAGCTCGTCGGGGGTCGGCTCGCGGCCGATCTCGTGCAGCATCTGGCGCGAGGTGCGGACCAGCTTGTTGATCGTCTCGATCATGTGCACGGGAATGCGGATGGTGCGCGCCTGGTCGGCGATCGAGCGCGTGATCGCCTGGCGAATCCACCAGGTGGCGTAGGTCGAGAACTTGTAGCCGCGGCGGTACTCGAACTTGTCGACCGCTTTCATCAGGCCGATGTTGCCCTCCTGGATGAGGTCGAGGAACTGCAGGCCGCGGTTGGTGTACTTCTTGGCGATCGAGATCACCAGGCGCAAGTTCGCCTCGACCATCTCCTTCTTCGCCCGGCCCGCCTCGCCCTCGCCCTCCTGCACGGTCTTGACGATGCGCTTGAACTCGGTGATCTCGAGGCCGACCTCGGTCGCGAGCGCCGCAATCTCGCCGCGGATGCGCTTGATATCGGCCTGCTCCTTGTCGGTGAAGCGCTTCCAGCCGGGCTCGTCGAGCCTGGCGACGCGCCTCGTCCACCTCGGGTTGAGCTCGCTCCCCGCGTAGTGCTCGAGGAAGCTGTCGCGCGGGACCCTGTACTTCTGGGCAAGCCGCAACAGCCGTCCCTCGAGGCCGATGAGCTGACGGTTGATCGCGTAAAGCTCCTCGACGAGCGCCTCGATGCGGCGGTTGTTGAGGTGGATGCCTTCCATCAGCCTGACGATGCCGCGCCGCGCCCGGTTATAGCGGCTCTCGTCGGCCGGGCTCGACACCCGACCCTTGAGCGCGGCGCCGAGGCGCTCCTCCTGCAGCTTGCGAATGCGGCCGTAGGCGCGATCGATCTTCTTGAACGCACCGAGCGCGTCGGGCAGCAACGCCCGCTCCATGGCGGCGAGCGAGAGGCTGACCTCCTCGGCGTCGTCGTCGTCGCCGCCCTCCGCGTTCTCCTTGGTGGCGGCGCCGTCCCCGTCGGCGGGCGTCCCGTCCTTCGCGGCCTCGGCCGGCGACGCTTCCGGCGTCGGCTCGGCCGGCGGCGCTACCGGCGGCGGCGCTTCCGGCGGCGGCTCG
>JACZUY010000212.1 GCA_022572945.1 Pseudomonadota bacterium | reverse complement strand
GGGGCGTAGCGCGACGGCGCCTTCAAGAGCCCGGCGATCATCGCCGCCTCGCTCAGATCGAGATCGCGCGCCGACTTGCCGAAGTAGCGCCGCGACGCCGCCTCGACGCCGTACGCGCCGGCGTCGCGCGCCGACTTGCCGAAGTAGCGCCGCGACGCCGCCTCGACGCCGTACGCGCCGGCGCCGAGATAGACGCGGTTGAGGTAGATCGCGAGGATCTCGTCCTTGGTGAAGGTGGCCTCGAGCCAGAGCGCGAGCAGAAGCTCCTGGACCTTGCGCTTGAGCGTGCGCTGAGGCGTGAGGAAGACGTTCTTGGCGAGCTGTTGGGTGAGCGTCGAGCCGCCCTGAACGATCCGCCCGGCGCGCAGGTTGGCGAGACTCGCGCGCGCGAGCGCGATCGGGTCGAGGCCGAAGTGGCGATAGAAACGGCGGTCCTCGATGGCGATCACCGCCTGCTTGAGCCGCTCGGGCAGCTCGTCCGGCGGAACCGGCCGCGCGTAGACGTCGCCGAAGCGGGCGATCTCGGCGCCGTCGGCGGCGACGAGCGTGACCGAGGGCACGCGCCGTTGCTCGCCGAGGCGGCTCACGTCGGGGAGGTCGTAGGCGTACCAGGCGAGGACGCCGAGGACGGCGACGAACGCCCAGATCAGGGCCACCGCGAGCCAGCGGATCGCCCAGCGCACAAACGACCGCCGCCGCGTCGGCCGTTTCTCGGGTCGCTTTCGCTTAGGCCGCCGCTTGGTCATCGTTCGGCCGTGGCGCGCGCCGGGTCACACGTCCAAGTTCACCACTTTCAGCGCGTTGTCCTGGATGAACTCGCGGCGCGGCTCGACCACGTCGCCCATCAGCTTCTCGAAGATCTCGATCGATTCCTCGATGTCCTTGATGCGCACCTGCAGCAGCGCGCGGCTCTCGGGGTCGAGCGTGGTCTGCCAGAGCTGCCCCGGATTCATCTCGCCGAGGCCCTTGTAGCGCGAGATCGCGAGCCCCTTGCGCGCGTATGCGAGCACCGCCTCGATGAGCGCGGTCGGGCCCCACACCTCGAGCTCGCGGTCCTTGAGCGCGAGCCTCGCCGCCTTGGCGTAAACCGCTTGCAGATCCGCGGCCATCGAATCGAGCTTCACCGCTTCGGCGCTGACGATGAGCGAGCGGTCGATGACGTGGCGCTCCTCGACGCCCCGCAAGGTCCGCGATAAGACGATGCCGTTCTCGCCGTCGGCGCCTCCCTGCCAGCCCCGCTCGTCGGCCGGCGCGAGCGCGTCGAGCCGCCTGGCGACGTACGCGGCGGCCTCGCGCGCGCGCCCGGAATCAGCCAGCACCTCTTCGCGGAACGCGCCGGCCACCGCCACCTGCTCGGCGACCGCCAGTGGCACGCGCCGGGCGATCGCGTGCAACAGCGCGCTCGCGGTGCGCGCCTGCTCGACGAGGTCGCGCAGGTCCGCGCCGGCGCGCTGGCTGCCGTCGTGGAGCGTCAGCACCGCGTCCTCGAGGCCGCCGCCGATGAGATGCTCATCGAGCTTCCGCTCGTTCTTGAGGTAGACCTCGCTCGAGCCGCGCTTGACCCGGAACAGGGGCGGCTGCGCGATGTAGAGGTGGCCGGCGCGGATCAGCCCCTGCATCTGGCGGAAGAAGAAGGTGAGCAGGAGCGTGCGGATGTGCGAGCCGTCGACGTCCGCGTCGGTCATGATGATGACCTTGTGGTAGCGGAGCTTCGAGAGGTCGAAATCGTCGGGCCCGACGCCGGCGCCGAGAGCGGTGATGATCGCCACGATCTCGGCCGAACCCAGCATCTTGTCGAGCCGCGCGCGCTCGACGTTGAGGATCTTTCCGCGTAGCGGCAGGATCGCCTGGAATCGACGATCGCGGCCCTGCTTGGCCGAGCCGCCGGCCGAGTCGCCCTCGACCAGGAAGATCTCGCTCTTCGCCGGGTCGCGCTCCTGGCAGTCGGCGAGCTTGCCGGGGAGGCTGGTGATGTCGAGCGCCCCCTTGCGCCGGGTCAGCTCGCGCGCCTTGCGGGCGGCCTCGCGCGCCACCGAGGCCTCGACCACCTTCTGGATGACGGTCTTGGCCTCGTTCGGGTGTTCCTCGAACCACTGGTCGAGACGTTCGCCGATCTGCGTCTCGACCGCCGGGCGCACCTCGGAGGACACCAGCTTGTCCTTGGTCTGCGACGAGAACTTGGGATCGGCGAGCTTGATCGCGAGCACGCAAGTAAGCCCCTCGCGCACGTCCTCGCCGGTGAGCGTCACTTTCTCGCGTTTCGCCGCGCCCGACGCCGAGGCGTAGTTGTTGACCGTGCGGGTCAGCGCCGCCCGCAAGCCCGCGAGGTGGGCGCCGCCGTCGCGCTGCGGGACGCTGTTGGTAAAGCACAGCACGTTCTCGTGGTAGCTGTCGTTCCAGCGCATCGCCAGCTCGATGTCGATGCCGTTGCGCGTGCCGGAGAGCATGATCGGCGAGCTGTGCAGCGGCGTCTTGGTGCGGTCGAGATAGGTGACGAACGCCTCGAGACCGCCCTCGTAGCGGAGCTCGACGACCACGGGTTCCACCGGGCGCACGTCGCGCAGCGTGATGAGCACGCCGGCGCTGAGAAACGCCAGCTCGCGCAGCCGGTGCTCCAAGAGGTCAAAGTCGAACTCGGTCTGCGAGAACACCTTGGTCGACGGCCGGAAGGTGATCCCCGTGCCGGTGCGCGCGCCGCACTCGCCGGTTTCGGCGAGCGGCGATTCGGGCACGCCCTCGAGGAACCGCATCCGATGCTCTTTGCCGCCGCGCCAGATGGTGAGGTCGAGGAACTCGGACAGCGCGTTGACCACCGAGACGCCGACGCCGTGCAGCCCGCCCGAAACCTTGTACGAGTTCTGGTCGAACTTACCGCCGGCATGGAGATGGGTCATGATGACCTCGGCCGCGGAGACGCCTTCCTCCTCGTGGATGTCGGTGGGGATGCCGCGGCCGTTGTCGATGACCGTGACCGAGCCGTCGCCGTTGAGCACGATCTCGATGGCGTCGCAAAAACCCGCGAGCGACTCGTCGATCGCGTTGTCGACGACCTCGTAGACCATGTGATGCAGGCCCGAGCCGTCGTCGGTGTCGCCGATGTACATGCCGGGGCGCTTGCGCACGGCGTCGAGCCCGCGCAGCACTTTGATCGAGTCGGCGCCGTAGTCCTCGACGCCGGCCTCGGCCTTCGGTTTCGTCGCCCGCTTGCTCATCCCGGCCACACCCTTCCGCCGCGCAGGGCAAAATATTGCGCCCGGTCGCCGAGCGCCGCAAAAACGCCGCGGTCGGTGCCGGTGAGCCACGCCTGTGCGCCGATCCGGGCGACCGCCTCGAACAGCGCCCCGCGGTGGTCCTCGTCGAGGTGGGCGGCGACCTCGTCGAGCAGCAAGAGCGGGGTTGCACCGCGCTCCGCGGCCTGCGCCCGCGCCGCCGCAAGGACGATGGCGATCAACAACGCCTTCTGCTCGCCGGTCGAGCACTGCGCCGCCGGCATGCCGTTTCCGCAGTGGCGGACGCGCAGGTCGCTGCGGTGCGGGCCGTGCGCCGCGCCGCCGGC
>JACZUY010000047.1 GCA_022572945.1 Pseudomonadota bacterium | reverse complement strand
CGGCGTGCCGGTGCGCCACGTCCTGCGCGCCGTCCTCGTCGCCGCGGGCGCGACCGCGATCATGCTGACCACCGGCGTCGCGTTCAGCCTGGCGCTGAACGCGACGACCGACCTTCCGGTCGCGGCGCTGACGCTCGCGTTCGCGCCCGGCGGCCTGGCCGAGATGAGCCTGATCGCGCTGGCGCTGGGCATCGACCCGGCGTTCGTCTCGACCCACCACGTGGTGCGCATCTTCCTGGTCGTGATCTTGGCGCCGCTGGCCTACCGCGTCATCGCCGCCCGGTCGCGCGACCGGCGCTGACGTAGTACGCAAAGTCACAATTGTTGTGACTTTGCCGCGTTCAATCGCCACGCGGGCCAAATCTTGCATCGACCAAGCCCTGGCCGCAGGGGCGGCGGCCCGCACTTGGGGGCTCCGAAAGTCAAAACGACGCGATCGATTTGACTCTCGGTTTAGCATTCCGGCACGCCCGCATATCGTACCGGCGAGCCCGGCAACGCGCTGGTCGCCGCGCATTATAGGTGTATATACACTTAAAATCAGCGGTCATTTTGATCGATACCAACGAGCCCATGAACGAACTCATGGGCTGGTTGGCAAGCGCGCCGTATGGATCGCAATAATTGGGCGTCGCGCCTTGATGAGCGCGTGGCCGGCGTGGCGATCGAACGCAACGGCGAGTCGATTCATCGGCGCGCCGGTATTATACCGTTTCCGGTTGATTGATTCGCGGGCAACGTCATTCGCTTTGTCGTCACCACGGAGAATGGGGGGTGAGGATGGGCGATCGTCGGTTGGTTTTGGGGCGCGCGCCGACCGCAATTAATAAGGGGACACAATACTTAATTCGACGAATTAAGTATTGTGTCCCCTTATTAACGGTTGTGTCCCCTTATTAACGGTTGTGTCCCCTTATTAACGGTTGTGTCCTCTTATTAACGAATGAATCAACGCGAATTGGTATTATACGTGTATATACACTCATCATGCACGGGCGCTCGCCCCCGAACCCTTCAAGCGTGAGGATCGGTTCATGGGTTCGCCGGCATCACTCCGCGAGCAGTCGGGACTCGGCGGCGAGCGCGTCCGGGGCGGCGGCGCGGTCGGTGTCGAACTGGAGCTCGGCGAGGCGCGCGTAAAGGCCGCCTTCGGCGATCAACTGGTGGTGCGTGCCTTCGGCGACCACCCGGCCCTCGTCGAGGACGGCGATGCGGTCGGCCTTGAGCACGGTGGCGAGGCGGTGGGCGATGACCAGCGTCGTGCGGCCCACCATCAGCCGCTCGAGCGCCGCCTGCACCGCGCGCTCGCTTTCGGCGTCGAGCGCGCTGGTCGCCTCGTCCAGCAACAGCACCGGGGCGTCGCGCAACAGCGCCCGGGCGATGGCGATGCGCTGGCGCTGGCCGCCCGAAAGCTGAACCCCGCGCTCGCCGAGGTAGGTCGCGAAGCCCTGCGGCTGGGCGTCGAGGAACTCGCACGCGGCGGCGGCCTCGGCGGCGGCCCGCACCTGCGCGTCGGTGGCGTCGGGGCGGCCATAGCGGATGTTGTCCCAGGCGTCCGCCGCGAACACCACCGGATCCTGCGACACCAGCGCCATGCGCGCGCGCAACGCGTGCGGGTCGGCCTCGGGCAGGCGCACGCCGTCGAGCGTGATGTCGCCGGATTGCGGGTCGTAGAACCGCAGCAGGAGCTGGAACACGGTGGTCTTGCCGGCCCCCGACGGGCCGACCAGGGCGACGGTCTCGCCGGGCGCGACGCGCAGCGAGAATCCGTCGAGCGCCGTGCGCTCGGGGCGGGTCGGGTAGCGGAAGGTCACGTCGTCGAAGACAACGGCGCCGCGGGGCGGCTCGGGCAGCGCCGTGGGGTTGGCGGGCGCGGTGATCTCTGGCCTGACCGCCAGCAGCTCCATCAGCCGCTCGGTCGCGCCGGCGGCGCGTTGCAGCTCGCCGACGACCTCGCTCAGCGCCCCCACCGCGCCGGCCACGACCACGGCGTAGAAGACGAAGGCCGAGAGCTCGCCGGCGCTGATGCGCCCGGAGATGACGTCGCGGCCGCCCTCCCACAGCACCATGCCCACCGCGCCGAACACCAGGACGATGACGATCGCGGTGAGCAGCGCGCGGACGCGCACCCGGCGGATCGCCGTGGCGAAGGCGTCCTCCACCCGGTCGGCGAAACGGCGGCGCTCGAGCGCCTCGTGCGTGAACGCCTGCACCGTGCGCACCGCGCCGACCGATTCGTCGATGTGGGCGCCGACCTCGGCGACGCGGTCCTGGGTCGCCCGCGAAAGCCGGCGCACGAGGCGTCCGAAAACGACGATCGGAACAATGACGACGGGGACGATCAGGAACACCAGCCCGGTGAGCTTGGGGCTGGTAACCGCGAGCAGCACGGTGCCGCCGATGAGCAGCAGCACGTTGCGCAACGCCATCGACGCCGTCCCGCCGATGACGACCTGCAACACCGTGGTGTCGGTGGTCAGGCGCGACAGGATCTCGCCGGTCCTGGTGATCTCGAAGAACGCCGGGCTCAGGCCCATGATGTGGTCATAGACCGCGCGGCGGATGTCGGCGACGACGCGCTCGCCGAGCCACGAGACGAGGTAGAAGCGGCTGTAGCTCGCCAACGCCATGAGCGCGACGACGCCGAACATCACCAGCAGCGCCTGATCGAGCAACGCCGTATCGTCGCCGCGAAACCCCTCGTCGACCAGCCGGCGCAGCCCGATGCCGAGCGCCAGCACGGTGGCGGCGGCGGTGGTCAGCGCCGCCAGCGCGCCGGCCATCGCCAGCTTGTAAGGCGCGAGAAAACGAAGCAGGTGGCGGAGCTGGCCGAGGTCGCGGCCGGGCGCGCGGCCGCCGCTTTCCGCCGCGGCGCTTTCGGACTGGCCTCGTTTCATTGCCCGCGCTGTCCGGCTGTGTCCGATGAGAGGGGCGCCGGCTATCGGTATCGCAAGCCGGCCGGGAAGACAAGCCGCGCCATTGCCGGCTTGCCTGCGCGCGGGCGCTTGGCTATAACTCGCGCCTCGACTCCAGGAGCGCGCCGATGAAAAAGGGCATTCACCCCGACTACCATGAGATCACCGTGGTCATGACCGACGGAACCAGCTTCACGACCCGGTCGACCTGGGGGCAGCCCGGCGACAGCCTGCGGCTCGACGTCGATCCGAAGTCGCACCCGGCGTGGACCGGCGGCGGCACCCGCATCGTCGACACCGCCGGCCAGGTCGCCAAGTTCCGCAAGCGGTTTCGGGACTTCGGCCTCGATTAATTAGTGTAATAAGTGCGCGCGGCGCCCGGTCGGAACACCGCGGCGCGCGCGATTGACTCACCCGCCCCCAACCCCTATACACCGGGCGCTGCCCCGGTTTTGGTCAACGTTTTCGACGGAGCGTCACCGGTGAAACGCACTTACCAGCCCAGCGTCATCATCCGCAAGCGGCGTCACGGATTCCGCTCCCGCATGGCGACGGTTGCCGGCCGGCGCGTGCTGGCCAAACGCCGGGCCAAGGGACGCAAGCGTCTGTCCGCCTAGAGTAATGGCCGCCACGATCGAGCGGCTGAAGCGGCGGTCCGAGTTCCTCCGCGTCGCAGGCGCGCGCCGCAAGTGGGTAACCCCGGGGCTCGTCCTTCAGGCCGCCGAGAGCCCGGCGGCGCGCGACGCCGAAGGCGGCTTCCGCGTCGGCTTCACCGCGAGCCGCAAGGTCGGCAACGCGGTCGCGCGCAACCGCGCGCGCCGCAGGCTGCGCGCCGCCGTCCAAGAGGTGATGCCGGGCCGCGCCCGCGCGGGCTTCGATTACGTGGTGATCGCCCGCCAGGCGACGGTGACACGCCGCTTTTCCGACCTGACCGGCGATCTCGAACAGGCGCTCGAGCGGTCGGCCGCCGGCCCGCGAGCCGCCGGCGCAAAAGCGTCCAAAGCCAGGCCATGAACCCATTGGGCGCCTCGCTGCGCGGTCTCGTCCGCCTCTACCAGCTCGCGGTTTCGCCGTTTCTGGGGCCGAGCTGCCGCTTCGTTCCCACCTGCTCGCACTACGCCCACGAGGCGATGCTGCGTCACGGCACGGTCAAGGGGTGCTGGCTCGCGCTGCGCCGATTCGTTCGCTGCCGTCCGTGGGGAGGCTGGGGCTACGACCCGGTCCCGCCAGCCCCCGACCGGCGCGAACGCGGCGGCGCCACCCAGTCCCCCGCCCGCTGAGCACGGTTCAGCGATGGCGGAAGACCAAAAGAACTTTGTCCTGGCGATCGTCCTCTCGATCGTCATCATCGTCGCTTTCGAGTTCTTCTACATGCAGCCGCTGCGCGAGCAGGCGGCGCAGCAAGCCGCCCAGCAAGCGGAAATCACCGCCGAGGCCCCGGTGGCGGAAATCGCCGACGGGCCCGCGCTGCCGGGTAGGGCCGTGGCGCCCGCTCCACCGGGAGACGTAGCGGCGCCGGTGGACGCCACGACGATGAGCCGCGAGCAGGCGCTCGAAGCCTCGCCGCGCATCGAGGTCCGCACGCCGCGGCTCAGCGGCACGATCTCGCTCACCGGCGGGCGGATCGACGACATCACGCTCATCGACTACCGCGAAACGGTCGAGCCCGACAGCCCACAGATCACCCTGTTGTATCCGCAAGGCGGTCCCGGCGCCTATTTCGCCGAGTTCGGCTGGGTCACCGCCGACCGCAAGTTCCCGGGCCGCAACGCGGAATGGCGGGCCGATTATTCGGTGCTTTCGCCCGGGAAGCCGGTGACACTGACGTGGCAAGACGGCAACGGCCTCGTATTCACGCGGCGTATCGAGGTCGACGAGGGCTACATGTTCACGGTCACCCAGCGCGTGGAGAACCGCGGCCAGACGTCGGCCGAGCTTGCACCCTACGGCCTGATCAGCCGCACCGGCACGCCGCCGACGCTCGGATTCTACATCCTGCATGAAGGGCTGCTGGGTGTATTCGGCGGCACCCTCAAGGAAATCGACTACGACGACGAGGACCTCGTCTACGACCCGACGTCAAGAGCTCCCAACGGTATGCCCGACAAGCTCGGAGAGAACTTCAACAGCACCGGCGGCTGGCTCGGCATCTCCGACAAGTACTGGCTGGTCGCGCTGGTGCCCGAGCAATCGGCGCCGTTCGAGGGAAGCTACAAGCACCTGTTGCCGGACGGCGGCGGACGCAGCGTCGACAGGTACCAGGTCGATTTCAAGCGCGCCGCGCAAAGGGTGCCGCCCGGCGGGAGCATCGAGGTGACCGACCGGGTGTTCATCGGCGCCAAGGAGGTGAATCTTATCAACCGGTACGTCGACGAGATCGGCATCGAACGTTTCGACCTGGCTATCGACTGGGGCTGGTATCCCTTCCTGACCAAGCCGATCTTCTACGTCATCGATCAGTTCAACCGGTGGTTCGGCAACTTCGGCGTCGCCATCCTCCTGCTCACGGTGCTGATCAAGGCGGCCTTCTTCCCGCTCGCCAACAAATCCTACAAGGCGATGAGCAAGATGAAGAAGCTGCAGCCCCAGATGGTCGAGATGCGCGAGAAGTACGGCGAGGACAAGCAGAAGATGCAGCAGGAGCTGATGAAGCTCTACAAGGAGGAGAAGGTCAACCCGGCCGCGGGCTGCCTGCCCGTGCTGATCCAGATCCCGGTGTTCTTCGCGCTCTACAAGGTGCTGTTCGTCACCATCGAAATGCGTCACGCGCCGTTCTTCGGCTGGATCAGGGACCTCTCGGCGCCCGACCCGACCTCGCTGTTCGACCTGTTCGGCCTCCTCCCGTTCGATCCGCTGGCCGTGGTGTTCAACCTGATCGGCTTCGATTCGCCGGAGTTCCTCGCGATCGGCGTTTGGCCTTTGGTAATGGGGCTGACGATGTTCTTGCAGCAGAAGCTCAACCCGCAGCCGGCCGACCCCATGCAGGCCAAGATCATGATGATGCTGCCGATCATGTTCACCTTCATCCTGGCGCGCTTCCCGGCCGGCCTGGTGATCTACTGGACTTGGAACAACGTGCTCTCGATCGCCCAGCAGTGGATCATCATGAGGCGGATGGGCGTGCGGGTCTGAGACGAAGCCGATGGAGGCCGCGCCGCCCGATGACGCGCTGATCGAGGCCGGCCGCAAGCTGTTCGCCGGCGATTGCAGGTTCGTCACCGGGGCGGCCTCGCTCGACGGCCTGCCCGCCACCGGCCTCGCCGAGATCGCCTTCGCCGGCCGCTCCAACGTCGGCAAGTCGAGCCTGATCAACGCGCTCACCGGCCGCCGCACGCTGGCGCGCATCTCGCGGACGCCGGGCCGCACGCAACAGATCAACTTCTTCGCGCTCGGCGACGCGCTGATGCTCGTCGATCTCCCCGGCTATGGCTACGCGCGCGCGGCGAAGACCCAGATCAAGGCCTGGACGGCGCTGGTCGACTCGTTCCTCAGGGGCCGGCCGATGCTCAGGCGCGTATACCTCTTGATCGACGCGCGCCACGGCGCCAAGGACTCCGACATCCGGGTCATGGCGATGCTCGATCAGGCGGCAGTGGTGTTCCAAGCGGTGCTGACCAAGGCCGACAAGACGAAGCCGGGGACGTTGGAGGACGTTTGCCGGACGCTCTCCGCCGAACTCGCGCGGCACCCCGCCGCCCACCCCGGAATCGCCGTCACCAGCGCCCGCGGCGGCGCCGGAATCGCCGAACTCAGGGCGGCCGTCGCCGCGCTGGCAGCCCCCCGGGAGTTGGGTTAAAGTTCGTCGCCATGGCGACGACGACGAAAAAGATCGGCGATACCAAGCACTGGCTGCGCACCGCCGCCACGCTCATGGAGGCCCTGCCCTATCTGCGCCGTTTTTCGGGCAAGACGTTCGTCATCAAGTACGGCGGCCATGCGATGGGCGACGAAAAGCTCGCCGAAGCCTTCGCCAACGACATCGTGCTCATCAAGCAGGTCGGCATCAACCCCGTCATCGTCCACGGCGGCGGGCCGCAGATCGGCGACATGCTCGAGCGGCTCAAGATAAAGAGCTCGTTCGTCGACGGCCTGCGCGTGACCGATCAGGACACCATGGGCGTCGTCGAAATGGTGCTTTCGGGTCAGATCAACAAGCAGATCGTCAGCTCGATCAACGCCGCCGGCGGCCGCGCCATCGGCCTCTCGGGCAAGGACGGCAGGCTGATCGAAGCCGGCAAGCTGCGCCGCGCGCAGCGCAATCCCGACTCGAACATCGAGAAGGTCCCCGACCTCGGCTTCGTCGGCGAACCGACGCGGATCAATCCCGACATCCTCTCGGTGTTCGCCAAGTCCGACATGATCCCCGTGATCGCGCCCATCGGCGTCGGCGCGGACGGCGAAACCTACAACATCAACGCCGACACCGTCGCCGGCGCGGTCGCCCAGGCGATCGGCGCCGCCAAGCTGGTGATGCTGACCGACGTGAAGGGCGTGGTCGGCGCGAACGGCGAGCTGATCTCGCGCATCGGCGCCGAGCAGGCGCGCGCGCTGCTCGCGGACGGCGCGGTCACCGGCGGCATGATCCCCAAGCTCGAGACCTGCCTCGCCGCCGTCGATTCATCGATCGAAGCCGCGCACATTCTCGACGGCCGCGTGCCCCACGTGCTGTTGCTCGAAATCTTCACCAAGCACGGCACCGGAACGATGATCGAGGCCGACGGGGCCGCGTCGTCCTGACCGGCGGACAGTCGCAGGTGCCACGCCGGCTCTTGCGCGTCGAGCGGGCCTTGCAGTCCGCGATGAACCGGCGCCGTTGCGTCATCTCGTACTCCTCCGTTATCCGGTGGAATACACCTTGGCTCCCTGTCCGATTTTCCGCCACCACCTCGCCTTCCCCCTGACACAAACCTTTTGACGTTACCCCGGCCCGGCCCCGCTTGACGCGCCCGGCGGCGTCGGGAACAATCGCTTCGGGGGGTAGGTTTGGTTTTTTCGGGGATGGCATTCATGAAATGTTTGTTCAAACATGCGGTTATCGGCGCGTTTGCGGTCGCATTCGCCGGCGTCGCCGCGGCAGACGCGGCCGAGGACCCGGCCAATGTCATCAAGTACCGCCAAGCCATCATGCGATCGCACGGCACCCACCTCTTCCCCATCGCGATGGTGGTCAAGGGCGAGGTGCCGTATACCGAGCACGTTGCCGCACATGCGCGTGCAGCGCACGCCGTGAGCCTGATGCTTGCCGATGTCTTCCCAGAGGGCACCGACATCGGCGATACGCGCGCAAAGCCCGAGATTTGGCAGGACTGGGCAAAATTCGAGGTTGCCATCAAGGCGTTGCAGACGGCGACCGGCGAGCTCGTCAGGCTGGCGGAAAGCGGCGACATGGCCGCGGTCGGCGCCCAGCTCGAGGAGGTTGGCAAGGCCTGCGGCGGCTGCCACAAGCCATTCCGCAAGGAGAAGCAGTAACGGCGGTCCAGGACCGGCGGTCCTCGGGCTATCGGCGGCGCCCCGCGCTGCGGCGGAACCTGTCGTCCGGCGCGCGGCTGGCGGCGCTGTGGCTTTCGCTCGCGGTGGCGGCGAGCGGCGGCGCGGCCGCCCAGGAGGCGAGCGCGGTCGCGCGCGGCGAATACGTCTTTCGCGCCGCCGGCGGCTGCAGCTGTCACACCGACGTCCGCCGGGGCGGCGCGTTCCTCGCCGGCGGGCGGGGGCTCGAGACCCCGTTCGGCACGTTCTACAGCCCCAACATCACGTCCGACGCCGAGACCGGCATCGGCGGCTGGAGCGTCGACGACTTCATCCGCGCCATGACCGAGGGCGTGGCGCCCGACGGATCGCACTACTTCCCGGTGTTCCCGTACACGTCGTTCACGGGGATGAGCCGCGGCGACCTCGCCGACCTCAAGGCCTATCTCGATTCGGCGCCGCCGGTGCGGCGGCCCAACCGGGCGCACGACGTAACCCCGCCGTTCGGCTGGCGGTTCACGGTGGGGCCGTGGAAGTGGCTGTTCTTCGAGCGCCGCCGCTTCCGGCCCGACCCGGACCGCCCGGCGACGTGGAACCGCGGCGCCTACCTCGTCACCGCGCTCGCCCACTGCGGCGAATGCCACACCCCGCGGGGGCTGCTCGGCAACCTCGATACCGCGTTCCGGTTCGCGGGCGTGAAGAGAGGCCCCGAAGGCCAGCTCGCCCCCAACATCACGCCGCACAAGACGACCGGAATCGGCCGCTGGAGCGCGGGCGACATCGCCACGCTGCTGAAAACCGGGTTGCGGCCCGACTTCGACGACGTCCAGGGGCTGATGGCCGAGGCGATCGACAACGGCTTCCGCTACCTCACCGACGAGGACCGCGCGGCGATCGCCGAGTACGTGCTGAGCCTGCCGCCGATCGACAACCTTATCGAGCCCGACGTCAAGCCGCCGAAATCGGGGTTCGAGTGAGCGCCCAGCCCGGCCCGACTGTACATCGCCGCCACCACCGGCAATATTAGGGCCGCCACGTAACGGAACATGGTCATGGCCGATCTCGGCTCGCTCTGCGTCTACTGCGGCTCGTCGACCGGCGTGGACCCCGCCCATGGCGAAGCCGCCCGGCGCCTCGGCGAGCTCATGGCCGAGCGCGGCGTGCGGCTGATCTTCGGCGGCGGCCGCATCGGGCTGATGGGCGCGCTCGCCGACGCCGTGCTCGCCGGCGGCGGCAGTGTCATCGGGGTCATCCCCGGTCACCTGGAGGAAAGGGAGGTCGGTCATCGGGGCGCGACCGAGCTGATCGTCGTCGGCGGCATGCACGAGCGCAAGCGCAGGATGTTCGAGCTCGCCGACGCCTTCGCCGTGCTGCCGGGCGGGCTCGGCACCCTCGACGAGACCCTCGAGATCATCACCTGGCGCCAGCTCGGCCTCCACGACAAGCCGCTCGTGCTGGTCGACGACGGCGGCTACTGGGCGCCGCTGCGGGGGCTCCTCGAGCACATCGTCGAGCGCGGCTTCGCGCGTCCCGACACGCGGGCGTTCTACACCTTCGTCGATTCGGTCGATGACGTCTTCGACGCCGTCGCCGCCGCGCCGGCGCCCCGCAGGCCGGCGCAGGAAGAGCTGCTCTGAGCCGCCCGCGCGGCGGCTTTGCACGCCCGGTCGCGGGTGATATCGTGCCCGCCGCTGAGACTGAAAGCCACCGGCGGCGGCGGTGAGGACGAGCGATGGGAAAGATCAGGGTCAGGAACGCGATCGTCGAGCTCGACGGCGACGAGATGACGCGCATCATCTGGGCGTTCATCAAGGAGAAGCTCATTCTCCCCTACCTCGACGTCGATCTCAAATACTACGACCTCTCGATCCACAAGCGCGACGAGACCGAGGACCAAATCACGGTCGACGCGGCGAACGCGATCCGGGAGCACGGCGTCGGCGTGAAATGCGCCACCATCACCCCCGACGAGGAGCGGGTGAAGGAGTTCGGCCTCAAGCAGATGTGGCGCTCGCCCAACGGCACCATCCGCAACATCCTCGGCGGCACGGTGTTCCGCGAGCCGATCATCTGCCGCAACGTGCCCAAGCTGGTGCCGGGCTGGACCGAGCCGATCGTCATCGGCCGCCACGCCTTCGGCGACCAGTACCGCGCCACCGACTTCACCGTGCCGGGAGCGGGCAGGCTCACCATGCGCTTCGAGCCGGCGGACGGCGGCGACGCGATCGAGCGCGAGATTTTCGATTTCCCCTCGGCCGGCGTCGCGCTCGGCATGTACAACCTCGACGACTCGATCCGCGGCTTCGCCCGCTCGTGCTTCAACTACGGATTGGGGCGCAAATGGCCGGTGTACCTGTCGACCAAGAACACCATCCTCAAGGCCTACGACGGGCGCTTCAAGGACCTGTTCCAGGAAATCTTCGACGCCGAGTTCGCCGCAAGCTTCGCCGACGCCGGCCTGACCTACGAGCACCGGCTGATCGACGACATGGTGGCGTGCGCGCTGAAATGGTCGGGCGGCTTCGTCTGGGCGTGCAAGAACTACGACGGCGACGTGCAGTCCGACACCCTCGCCCAGGGGTTCGGCTCGCTCGGCATGATGAGCTCGGTGCTGATGACGCCCGACGGCGCCACGGTCGAGGCCGAGGCCGCGCACGGCACGGTGACGCGGCACTTTCGCGAGCACGAGAAGGGCAACGAGACCTCGACCAACCCGATCGCCTCGATCTTCGCCTGGACGCGGGCGCTCGAGCACCGCGCCAAGCTCGACGACACGCCCGAGGTCGGGCGCTTCGCCAAGACGCTCGAGCGGGTCTGCGTCGATTCGGTCGAAGCGGGCTTCATGACCAAGGACCTGGCGCTGCTCATCGGCCCCGACCAGGCGTGGATGACCACCCGCCAGTTCCTCGACAAGCTCGCCGATGGGTTGAGGGACGCGATGGGGTGAGGGGCGGCTTCTCGCCCACGAAATTCCGAAGCAGAGTTTGTCTTCCACGGACGGATTTGAACCTCGCGCGACTTACGCGCCGATGGCGCGTTCGATGGTGCCGAGGATTCTGTCGACGTTCGCGCCGTTGGAGCCACCGGCCTGCGCAATGTCGGGCATCCGCCCTTGCGAAACGTGCCGATGGCGGCTATATATCTAGTCTGACTAGTGTGTGAGGTCCGAGATGCGAAGGTGGCAGTTGCAAGAGGCCAAGGCCCGGTTGAGCGAGTTGATCAGGCGCGTCGAGCGCGAGGGGCCCCAGGAGATCACCCTGCGCGGCGAGCCCAAGGCGGTGGTCGTCTCGAAAGCGGAGTTCGAACGCCTCCAGCGGCCCAAACCGTCGCTCACGGCGTTCCTACGAAGTTCGCCGCTCGCCGGGCTCGATCTCGAGATCGCGCGCGACAAATCGCCGCCGCGAGACGCCGCGTTGTGAGCTATCTGGTCGACACCAACGCGATCTCGGAGCTCGTCCACGCCCGCCCCGACAAGCGGGTCGCCGAATGGTTCGACCGCGCCGCGCCGGAATCGCTCCACGTCAGCGTGCTTACCCTCGGGGAACTGCGAAAGGGCGTCGAGACCCTTCCAGCCGGCGCCCGCAAGGAGCGGATCGAGGCGTGGCTGGCGGCAGAGTTGCCGGCGTGGTTCGAGGACCGCGTCCTACCCATCGACGCCGCCGTCGCGGACGCTTGGGGACGGCTGCTCGCACATTCCGCCCGTCCGGTCGCGGCCGTCGACAGCCTCATCGCGGCGACGGCTCTCACACACCGGCTTCGCGTCGTCACCCGCAACGTCGCGGACTTCCGCTTCCCCGGCCCCGGTGTCGTCAACCCGTGGGAAGCGGGCGATTGACCGCCGCCACCTTGCCACGACACAATTGCTGCACAATTAAAAGGTCATACAACAATACGGAGGACGCCATGCGCACGCTCATCGCCGTCCTGTTCGGCCTGTTCGTCGCGGCCGGTGCGCCGCAGATCGCCGCCGCGCAGACGGCCGCGGACGCGCACAAGCAGGCCGCGATCGTCGCGGCGGAGCTCGGCACCATCGCCAGGCACCTGCAAGCCAAGCCCGAGATGGCTCTCGACTTCTCCAAGGTGAGCGGCGAGTACTGCCTCAACACCTGGAAGGCCGGCGGCAGCCACATGACCCATTTCGCCATCGATCTCTCGGCCACGCAGGAGGACGTAATCGACTTCGTGATCGCCGATTCGTTGACCCAGGCCGGGGTCGATGTCGCCAGCCTGCCGCGGTTCCCGGGCGGGCTCGGCACGATGAAACCCAACACGTGGTATTACCTGCCGGCGGGCGAACTCGAACCGCACCACGGCAAGTCGTTTCCGGTGCCGCTCTTGATCAGGGCGAGCAACATTCAGTAGGCGGCTTCGCCTGCCGCCACGACAAGCATCGCGCGTTCGATGGCCTGAAGCGCGGCGTCGGCCTTCGCGTCTTCGGGGCGGCCGGCATGAGCGGTGTCGGCACAACCGCCGCGATTGGCGGCGAAGGAGACGTCATCGTGCGAGGGGGAACGCCGCCGGGTCGTCGTGCCACGGATCGAAGACGGCGGCGCCGGTATCGCGCACGTCCTTCACGTTGCGCGTGGCGAGATAAACGTCGTGCTCGATCGCCGTGGCGGCGAGCAGCGTGTCGATCACGGGCGGCGTCAGGCCCGTCGCCAGCCGGACGGCGCCGCTGATCCGCCCCCAGCGCCGCACGATGGAATCGCTCAACGAGACGATGCGGCTTGCGAACCTTGCCTCCAGCGCGGCGACCGACGCCTCGATGCGCGCTCGCGCCGGGGCGTCGGGAGGTAGGGCGTTCACCCCCTTGTCGTACGCGCCAAGCGTGAGAATGCTGATATAGAGGCGTTCTTCATCTTGCGCTTCGGCCCAAGCCACGACCCTCGCGTCGCCGTCGGCGCGCGCCATCTCCGAGGTCACGTTGGTGTCGAGCAGCCAGCCGATCAAAGGACGAGATCCCGCCCCCGGTCAGGTTCCCGTCGTATGTCGATCTCACCCAGCGCGGTGCCCCGCAGGAACTCCACGAGCGATTGCCGCGGCTGCTCCGCCGGCAGGAGCTTCTTGAGTTCCTCGACGGCGATCACCACGACCGCGTCCTCGCCGCGGTAGGTGACGCGCTGGGGACCCTCATGGCGCGCCCGGCGGACAACCTCGCTGAACTTCGCCTTGGCATCCTCCAGCTTCCAGGCCTGGAAACGCTTCACGGTGATCGTGTCGAGGCGATGGCGCGGAGGAAGGACCGGCTTGCGCGTCGGTTTCCGCTCGGTCGGCGCTTGGCCTTTGATGGGCATGGCGACACCCTATAATCTGACTAGCTAGTCAGATTATAGGGTGTCGATGCTTCGGCCGCAAGAGCGATCGATCGAGCCTGCCAAATTTCTGGCCTTGCGTATTACGCTCCGATCGCGCGTTCGATGGCGTCGAGGGCTTGGTCGGCCTTGGCGCCGTCGGGGCCGCCGCCCTGGGCCATGTCGGGGCGGCCGCCGCCGCCCTTGCCGCCGAGCGCGGCGACTCCGGCGCGAACCAGCTCGATCGCGCTCAGCCGGTCGGCGAGGCCGTCGGTGACGCCGACGACGAGCGACGCCTTGCCGTCGGTGACCGTGACCACCGCATAGACGCCGGGACCGCCCTTCTTGAGGTCGTCGACCATGCCGCGCAACTCGCCCGCCGGCACGCCGTCGAGCCGTCGGGCGACGTAGCGCACGCCGGCGACCTCCCTGGCCGCGTCTTC
>JACZUY010000046.1 GCA_022572945.1 Pseudomonadota bacterium | reverse complement strand
CCGACCTCGCCCGCGTCGCCGAGGTCGGCGGCGAAGCGCGCGGTGGCGTAGTCGTAGTCGCGCTCCATCGCGGTGCCTTCGCCGGCGATCACGCTGGCGCTGACGCCGTGCCGGGAGGTTGCGTAGGCGGCGGCGAAGCCGGCGCTGGTGACGAGCGCGACCGCGGTGCGGCCCCACGACGCCTCGGCGCCTTCCGAGTTGGTGACGCCGGCGACCGCGCGGGCGGCGTCCTCGGCGCGCGCCGCGCGCTCGACCAGCGCCTCGGGAGCGGGCTCGTCAACGTCGCACAGGTCGAGATCGGCGATGTCGGTGGCGAGCAGCTCGCTCTCCGCAAGCCCGCAGTACGGGTCCTCGGGCACCGCCCCGGCCATCGCCAGCGCGCGCTCGACCAACTCGCCGAGCGCGGCGGGCGAGACGTCGGTGGTCGAGACCACCGCCTGGCGCTTGCCGCGGAAGACGCGCAAGCCGAGGTCCCGCGACTCGGCGCGCTCGACGCCCTCCGATTCGCCGAGCCGCCAGGCGACCGAGAGACTCGCGCTGTCGAACATCACCGCGTCCGCCGCGTCGGCGCCCTCGCGCAGCGCGCGCTTGACGAGGTCGTCGAGCAGGTCGAGCGGTTCGGTGGGCGTGTCAGCGGGCATGAACGAACGGTCCTCGGGCTCTCATCACCAACCGGGCGCTCCGCGGTATATAGGCGAGCCCGCAGGAGCGCGCTATTTCCACACCGGCTTTCCGGAGCCGGGCAACCTGTAATTCGGCCACTTCCCAGTGACGCCTCCTCGATCCATAATTAAGCCTCATGGACATTCTCACCAAAATACAACGTAGCGAGCGCATGCGGCGTGTGCGGCAAAAAGGCACCGCGCCCGAGATTGAGGTTCGTAGACTACTGTTCCGTATGGGCTATAGATACCGAGTGAACGTGAGGAAATTGCCCGGATCACCGGACATAGTTTTTCCAGGCCGACGGAAGGCAATTTTTGTCCATGGTTGTTTTTGGCATTCGCACGATGACCCAATTTGCCCTTTGGCCACCAAACCTAAATCCAACCGACCTTTCTGGGAGAAGAAACTCCGCGACAATCGTGACCGCGATGTGAAAAAGCTCTCAGAATTGGGGCAGTTAGGGTGGCAATCATTTGTAATATGGCAATGCCAACTAAAAAATGTAAGCAAATTAAAACAGCTTTTGAAAATATTTTTAAGATAATGTTCAACTCGTACTGTTCTCATATTGTTTTTTCGCTAGATATTTCTCGACATTCCTGATAAAACTCCGCAAATAGATAATCACTTCACTTTTTATCCTCATTAGTTCCTTACCATCAAAATCCCTGCCGCACTCGCCAAACGAAATATTGCCATGCGCCAATCTATTTCTTCTATCTTTGACTGTGAGTAATGTCTCCCCACCTTTCGCCCGCCAATGTGTTTTCTCCGAAAATCCAAACTTTTTTGCTAGATTGCGTATCTCATTGGCATCAATATTTCCAGAAATGGGCAGGTTGTCTACATCAAAATTCACCGTGTTATTCCGGATCGCATTTTCTACCAAGGATTTAGCCACCACGCGGTATTTGTGGGGACTCCCCCCACTCCTTTCAACGCCTTTCAATCCATCCCTGATCCAAAGTTGCTTCAATTCCTCGCGGATGTGTTGATACGATCGTTGGTCGTGCCTAAGGCGCTCAAAAATTTCTTCAATCGCCGTTCGCACAGTTGATTCGACAAGATTATAAAGAATCAAAAATGTATTGGCCTTTAATATTTTTTTCAATTCTTCATCGACTCGAAACGTTTTATCCGATCCGTTACTAGGAACAAGTAAATGCACTTCTTTCTCCAACGTCGATTGCAAGAACAAAAAATATCGTTCCACCTCATCGACTTTGTCGTTAAACGCAGCCTTCACACCTTCCATCACGATGCACCGAGAAGGGCATCACGAACAAACTCGATCCTACCGCGGAGGCGCGGTCCCGAATTGCTCGCATGTGTTGTCGTGTGACGTTTGAACTCCGCCGAGTCAAGCCATTCGGTGTTTGAATTGGTCATATTGGGATTTTGCTGAAGCGCGAGATGAATTCCCACCGAAATAGCCTCGAATCGCACGCGAGGCGTATCCCTAATGGTTCGGCTTTTCCGGAAACCGTAAGGTAAATGTTGATCAGCGAACTGCATCGTTCTAATGAAATTTTGTTCGAGCGGTCGCATGTCGAAAGACAGCTCTTTTTCAATCACAAATTTGTTTAGAAAGTTAGCCACATCATGTGTGAATTTCTCGTAGATTTCCGAGTATGCAAAGAAACGCAGTGTGAGTTCGGCACTCTCCCCGCGTTTTTCTTTGTTTTTTCCAACGGGACACAGTTTCCTGAATAGCGGGTCATCGCTACATTCCAATACGAACTTGTAAAATGGACCTTGGAAGGCACCCTTTCTAAATTCAGCAGGAGTTAGAATTACGCTACCGGAGTTAATTCGCTGGAATACATCGAATCGAACCGAAGGGTCCGCCTTTTCCGACAACACAATCATGCGGAGTGACCGGCTCAGCAATTTGCGTCTCTGAGCTACGGGCAAGTCCGAAAAGCGGAAAGAGTTGAGTTCGTCCAGCTTTTCAAGATTTCGAAGCGGAAGTCGATCATTGAGAAACTCGACGATTGTCATTAGCCGTTGAGTGCCATCAACGACCTCGAAACGTCCATCATCTGTAACTGCAGTAAACAAATACGGCACTGGAAGTCCCAAAATCAACGACTCAATGAAACGGCATCTCTTAACCCGTGGCCAGATAAATTGTCTCTGATATTCCGGAATAAATATGTCGTTTTTGTCCATAAGTTGATTTATCACATCTATAACATACTCTTTAACATCGTAATCGACTACCCTCTGCTCGCCCAGGATTTGTGCCTCGGCGGCATCCATTTCCAGTTGCGACTTTCGCCGTTTTCGTGCCGGCGCCATTTCGGACCTCACAATTCACCGATTTCCAACATGTGTGCCACGAGTTGCGCAGTTAATTGTGGAGGGACCGCGTTCCCGATCATCTCCTGCAGGTGACCCCTATACTTTACCGAGTCAAACGAAAAGAAGTCCGGAAATCCTTGTATCCGAGCTGCCTCGTGCGGCGTTATCACTCGCGGTCGCGTTGGGTGCACATATCGACCCTGGCCCATTGAGCCAAACCCAGTGGTGATTGTTTGGGCCGGCTTGTCAATGTGCAGTCGTCCATACATAGATTTATAGCTGTGGTTCCCATCTCTATGGCATTTTGGACGCAACTCATTCGGGAGGTCAAATAGATCGTGTTCGAACAGATGTTGAGTGCGCTTCTTGTTCTTGGGGGACATTCGGGACGCAGTGCGGAATACATCGTCATAGCGGTCGCAATCATCCGCAAGGTCTGCAATATAGTCTCGGATCGATATCCCGTTCGCAACCTCTGCTGAGAAGCTCTCAGGAAAGTCCGTGTCGCTGTCCTGTTTTGCAAGCAATATGTGTCGTTTTCGGTGTTGGGGAACTCCCAAATCAAGAAATGAAACAATGGTTTCTTTTACATGATAGCCTAATTTGGAAAAAATGGTTTTGGTAGATCCAACAACATCATTTCTATCATGAACCACTGTGGGAACGTTTTCAATTACAACAACCTTAGGCAGAACAATTTCGACAAAGCGGACAACCTTGAGATAAAGCTTGTTTCGCTCATCATCGCGTCGGCTCAGGTTGTTCAGGTCTGAGTGGCCTTGGCAAGGCGGGCCTGCGAGAACAATGTCGATTGACCCCAAATCGTCGACGAGCTTCTGCTCCTGAGCGGAAATCGGAGATTCTGGTTCCCCCGGCAACAAATCGGTGATGTCGGCAGCTACCGCAGTCTTTTCATCGACGCCGAAATTGGCACGGTACACAGCCAAGGCCGATCCGAAGTGGTCCACAGCGAATTGAATTTTGAGTTCTCTCTGTGTCGAACGGGCGGCCTCTCGAGCGCCCAATGTCAGCCCGCCGCAACCACAAAATAGGTCTGCGATTTTGAGAGCACCATTGAGCGGCAGGATTGCGGCGGGCGGCGCGCTCACCTTGATCCATTCCAGACCGCAAAGATTATGATTGACCCAGCTTTGCGCTGCCGATGGCTGAGGAACTGTTTGCATGCTCGCAGATGATTAAGTCGGTTGGAATTGTATCGACCAGCGAGTATGGCATTGTAGTCAATCGTGCCGATACGCCAAGCCCTCACTTCCACACCGGCTTGCCGGAGCCGGGAAGGCCGTATTTGGGCCATTTCTCGGTGACCAGGCGGACGATCTCGTCGTCCATCCGGATCAGGCGGCCCCATTCGCGCTTGGTCTCGGGCGGCCACTTGTTGGTGGCGTCGAGGCCGATCTTCGAGCCCAGGCCGGTCTCGGGCGAGGCGAAGTCGAGGTAGTCGATCGGCGTGTTCTCGATGATCGTGATGTCGCGCGCCGGGTCCATCCGCGTCGACACCGCCCACATCACGTCGGCCCACGAGCGCGCGTCGATGTCGTCGTCGACGACGATCACCCACTTGGTGTAGACGAACTGGCGCAGGAACGACCACACCCCCATCATCACCCGCTTGGCGTGGCCCGGATACGCCTTCCTGATCGACACCACGGCGATGCGGTACGAGCAGCCCTCGGGCGGCAGCCAGAAATCGACGATCTCGGGGAACTGCTGGATCAGGAGCGGCACGAACACCTCGTTCAGCGCCTCGCCGAGCGTCGAGGGCTCGTCGGGCGGGCGCCCGGTGTAGGTCGAGAGGTAGATCGGATCGCGCCGCATGGTGATCGCGCTGATGGTGAACACCGGGAACGGCTCGACCGCGTTGTAATAGCCGGTGTGGTCGCCGTAGGGCCCCTCGTCGCGGTAATCGTCGAGCGCGACGTGGCCCTCGAGCACGATCTCGGCCTCGGCCGGCACCTTGAGCGGCACGGTCTTGCAGTCGACCAGCTCGACCTTGGCGCCGCGCAGCAGCCCGGCGAACTGGTACTCGGACAGCGTGTCGGGCACCGGCGTCACCGCGGCGATGATGGTGCCGGGATCGGCGCCGATCACCGCCGCCGCGGGCAGCGGCTCGCGCTTCTCGGCGGCCCAGCGCGCGTGGTGCTGGGCGCCGCCGCGGTGGGCGAGCCAGCGCATCAGCGTGGTGTCGCGGCCGGTCACCTGCATGCGGTAGATGCCGAGGTTGTAATCGTCCTCGCGCGCCGCGCCCGGCCCTTTGGTGACCACCAGCGGCCAGGTGATCAACGGCGCCGGCTCGCCCGGCCAGCAGGTCTGGACGGGAAAGCGCCCGAGGTCGATGTCGGCGCCGGTGAGCACCACCTCCTGGCACGGCGCGGCGGAGACGGTCCTGGGCTTCATCGCCATCACGGTCTTCAGCAGCGGCAGCATGCCCACCGCCTCGCGCCACCCCCCCGGCGGCTCGGGCTGCTTGAGGAAGGCGAGCGTCTCGCCGACCGCGCGCAGCTCGTGCGGCTCGCGGTCCATGCCCCAGGCGACGCGCTCGACGGTGCCGAACAGATTGACCAGCACCGGCATGCCGTACGCCTCGCCGTCCTCGCGGACGACGTTTTCGAACAGCACAGCGGGCCCCCGCTCGGGGATCAGCCGGGTCTGGATCTCGGTCATCTCGAGCGCCGGCGAGACCGGCTCGGCGACGCGCACGAGCCGGCCCTCGCGCTCGAGGCGCGCCATGAAATCGCGCAAGCTCCTGTAAGGCATGAGCTAAGGACGCCGCATCCGCGGGGCGGCGTCAAGCGTTACGGTGCGGAACGGTTCATCCCATTGCGCAATTTTCGACCCCGGATGGTCGTCTTGTTCGAAACCGCCCGCCCGCGTAAACTCCGCCCGGTTGCGAGGTCGACACGACCGCGCCTTATGGGGGCTCAAGCAGACGCCTGCGGAATCCCGGCACGCAAGCGAACAGGTTAGCCGGGGAGGAGAACGCCATGCCAGAAATTTCGGGTTTCGCCATCTTCGTCATCGCCCTGTTGGTTCTCGCCATCGTGCTCGTCCTGATGGGCGTCAAGGCGATTCCCCAGGGCATGGAATACACGGTCGAGCGGTTCGGCCGCTATACGCGCACGCTGAGACCCGGCCTGCACTTCATCGTGCCGCTCATGGACCGGATCGGCGCCAAGATGAACATGATGGAGACGGTGCTCAACGTGCCCTCCCAGGAGATCATCACCAAGGACAACGCCATGGTGACCGTCGACGGCGTGGTGTTTTTCCAGATTCTCGACGCCGCCAAGTCGGCCTACCAAGTGACCAATCTCGAGCACGCCACCCTCAACCTCACGATGACCAACATCCGCACCGTCATGGGCTCGATGGATCTGGACGAGCTTCTTTCGAAGCGCGATCACATCAACGCGCGGCTGCTCTCCGTCGTCGACGAGGCGACCACGCCGTGGGGCCTCAAGGTCACGCGAATCGAGATCAAGGACATCTCGCCGCCGCGCGATATCGTCGACGCGATGGCGCGCCAGATGAAGGCGGAGCGCGATAAGCGCGCCAACATCCTCGACGCCGAGGGCGTGCGACAGTCGGAGATCCTCAAGGCCGAGGGCGAGAAGCAGGCGGCGATCCTCGAGGCGGAGGGGCGCAGGGAGGCGGCGTTCCGCGACGCCGAGGCGCGCGAGCGGCTGGCCGCGGCCGAGGCCAAGGCGACCGAGTTGGTCTCCGAGGCGATCTCGAAGGGCAACGTGCAAGCAATCAATTACTTCGTCGCCCAGAAGTACATCGACGCGCTGGGGAAATTCGCCGACTCGAGCAACCAGAAGGTCCTGTTCCTGCCGCTCGAGGCGGCAAGCGTGATCGGCTCGATTGCCGGCGTCGCCGAGATCGCGCGGGAGGCGTTCGGCAAGGAACCCAAGTGATGGAATGGCAGATCGAATTTTGGCACTGGTGGGTGCTCGCCGCCCTGCTCATGGCCGTCGAGGTGTTCGCGCCGACCACGCTGTTTCTGTGGACGGGCATCGCGGCCGCGGCGGTCGGGTTCATCGTGCTTTTCGTCCGCGGCATCGGATTGGAAGTCCAGGTTTTGCTGTTCGCCGTCCTTTCGGTCGCGAGCGTCCTCGGGTGGCGCCAGTACGCCCGCTTGCGTCCGGCCACCTCCGACGACCCCTTGCTCAGCCGCCGCGGCGAGCAGTGCATCGGGCGGCTCTTCAGCCTCGAGGAGCCGATCGTCAACGGCCGGGGCAGGGTCGAGGTCGACGGCATATTCTGGAAGATCGAGGGCGACGACCTCGAGGCCGGCAATCGCGTCAAGGTGGTCGGCGCCGACGGCGTGATCCTCAAGGTCGAGGAAGCCTGACGCGAACCGCCACTCGCGGCAGCCGACGCGATCGCCGATGATCCCCGTTCGCACGTCAGTCGAGGTGGACGAAACGCCCGGCGCGGTGATCGGGCTGATCATCGCCAATGTGGCGGTCTTCCTGGTCTGGAGCGGGCTGCCGGAAAGCCTGGCGGAAGCGTTTGTCTATCAAAACGCGCTGGTTCCCGCCCGCTACACGCAACCCGGTTTCGCCGACCAGATGGGACTCGATCGCGGCAACTATTTGCCGCTGCTGACGAATACCTTCATGCACGCCGGATGGCTCCACTTGATGGTCAACATGTGGACGCTTTGGCTCTTCGGCGGGCCCCTGGAACAACGGGTGGGGGCGCCGCGTTTCGTCGTGTTCTACCTGGTGTGCGGCGCCGTCGCCAGTCTGGCGCACTTTGTCTTCAACCTCGATTCTGCGGTGCCGGCGCTCGGAGCATCGGGCGCCGTTGCCGGCATTCTCGGCGGGTACACCTTGCTTTACCCGCGGGCGAAGGTCTTTCTCCTCACGCCGGTCCTGTTCTTCCCCATTGCGGTTCCGCTGCCCGCCGTCGTCTACACCGCGTTGTGGTTCGTGATCCAGATGGTGGGAGGAATAGCGGCGTTCGCCGCTTTGGAGGACGCCGGCGGAATCGCCTGGTGGGCGCATATCGGCGGCTTCCTCGCCGGTCTCGCGCTGATCAGACCCGTTGGCGCTCCGCGGCGGACGGCGCGGCGGGTGGGCGCGCCGCGGGGCCGCTTACGGGAAATCGGCGTCCAGCGCGTGGGCATGTTGCGGGTCGGTTCCCAGCGGCGGCGGCTCAAACGAACCGGCGACGCCGTGCCGGAAAGGCGCCGCACCTCGATCTTCTCCCGGCCGCGGGCGCCGGTTCAGAGAGCCAGCGAGTCCGCGACCGACACCGGCGGCGAGATCGATCGCGGCGCTCTGGCGCATCGCCTCGGCGCGGCGACGGCGCGCGCGCTTTCGAGTCTCGACAAGAGCCATTCCGAGGCGACGGGGACGACACGGCGGGGACCGTGGGGGTGAACTGATACCGAGTCCGGCGCGGGTCGCGGACGGGCGTCTTTTCCGCCTCGATGCGCTCCATGCGCGGCAGAGCGCCGGGGCGGCCGATCATCGCTTGTTAACCGTTCGCCGCTATACTGGCTGCGGCGCCATCAGGAGGAGCGGCGACACGCCGGTCATTGCCCCATGCTTCCCAACCTCGGACTGATCGCCGAAGCGCGCTCGAATGACGCCGCCGCGATCGAGAAGGCGGCCGAGCGTCTTCGCGTCAACGAGTTCGAGCTGTTCCGCCTGGCGCACCGGCACTGGTTCGGCGACGACCCCGGCACCAAGGCGCTCGAGCACGTGTTCGTCGCCTATCTCTTCCGCGGCGAGGCGCCGATGTGGGTGCGCCATTTCAGCCGCCAGGCGCTCGGGCGCGACCGCGCCCCTGACGAACCCTGCGCCCCGGGGATGTTTCGCGGCGTCGACCGCCGCTTCGCCGCGCTCGCCGTCGCCGCCGCGTTCGGGGTCTTCCTGGTGGTGTCCGGCGCCGGTCACGAATCGCCGGCCTGCGACACGGGCAATCCCGGGCCAGCCGCCCAGCACGAGCTCGATCGGACGGTTGACGACGCCGGCCCGACCCCGTGTTAGGCTCGCCCATCCGGGACACCCGCCTCGAACACGACAGATGACCGCCGACAAGGGCGACGACGAACGCCTCGAGCGCGCCAAACGCTACCCCTATCCCGCGCCGCGCCACTCGTACCTGTTCGTCAACGGCGTCGCCCATGAGCTGGCCGAGGTCGGCGAGCATCCGGTGGGCGACGGCGTCGTCAACGTCGCCGATCGCCTCGCGCCGGTGGCCAAGGCGCTCCGCGACCTCGGCGTCCCCGGGCTCGACGAACGGGTCCCGGTGCTCGCCTACGGCTCGAACGCCGCGCCCGAGCAGCTTGCGCGCAAGTACGCGCAACTCGACGGCGACGTGGTCATCCCGGTGTTGCGCGCCCGGCTCGCCGGCTACGACGTGGTCTACGCCCCCCATATCACGGGCTACGGCGCGATCCCGGCGACGCTCGAGGTCTCGGCCGCGACCGTCGCCGGGGTCGCGGTCGCCTTCCTGACCGCGCCGCAGCTGGCGCTGATGCACGACACCGAGATCGCGGCGCTGAACTACGTTTACGGACGGCTGTCGCACCTGGCGCTCGAATTCGACGGCCTGCCGGCGCTCGATTCGGTGTACGCCTACCTCACGCTCCACGGCAGTCTCGCGCTCGACGGCGCGCCGACGGCGCTGGCGGCGATCGACGCCCGCGGCCGCCGTTTCGATTCGATCGGCACGCCGGGAATGCTGGCGCTGGCGCGCGACCGCGTCGCTCCCGGCCGCCCGCTCGACGCCTTCATCCTCGACAACATCGACGACGCGGCGCTGCGCCGGGCGCGCACCGCCGAGCTCAGGCGCTACGCGCGCAAGCCCAAGCTCCCCGCGTTCGAGGTGCTGGAGGGGTAGCTCAGCGCGCCAGCTGGCCGGCGAGGATGGCGGCCGCAGATATTGGGGGCGATACCTTTGTGGCGAGCAACGACGTGGCTATAGATTGTCGGCATCAGGGCGCTCTCCTGTGAAAAGGCGAACTAGCCAACGGTTAGCCTGTGGAAAACTCGCTGTGTCGAATACGAACTCCTGTCCTATGCCCACAGTTTTCAGTCTGACCCAATCCCCGCGTCGGAACCATCGGGTCGGATTTTCGTGGTAACTTAACTTTGGATCACCTTCCCTTGGCAAAAACCATCCAGGAAGGCGCCAAATCGAACGCGTCCGAGCCTCGGGATCGGTGAGCACGAGCGCATCACTGCCGCTTTGGAAACACCCGCCACCTGGCAAATCCACTCGAGGTTTTGGTAATGCGAGTCGATTGGTGGCCGTATAGATTGTGTTGCTTGAATGCCAAGCGCCGTTTACATGCGGGTGGCCGGCGAGCCAAGGCCGTCTTTCTCGCGCGGCCTCTACGTTCGATCCAACGCGAAGAATTTTGTCGATCTGGAGCCAGCCAAATAGCTGGTGAACATCACGTGCCCCTCTTACATAGCGCCAACCGCCTCTCGGGTCGGGCTCGACTTTGCGGAACCATCCGAAAAACAAGAACAGATCTCCGGGGCCCACGCCCTGTCGTTCCAAGTGCGTTTGCGCCGCGCCCTCTTGGCCAAACGCAGGCTTCCAGCCATCAGGCCGTGGCAACGATGTCGCGTCGAGATCGGGGTCCAGATGGCATCGCCGATCAGCCGAAACAGCGCCCTTTGTTAACTGCTCCACCAAGCGACCGATGGAGCGGCCCGCATACTGTACATCGGCAAAATCTACAGGTGATCGTGCTGAGGTGGGGATGGGCAAAGAGAGTGCCCGCCCATCAGGAAAAATGGGGCTGGGCTTGCCGCCAGATTGGGCGTCGAAACCCTTTCTGCTCAAAATTATCTTCATCGTCGAATCCTTCCCAAAGTGACGACGGTCCAAACGGCTTGGGCATCGATTGAACGCACTGCTAGCCTGTATTCTCAGAGTTCCACCATGTCGCTCTCAATCGGTTAGAAGCTTCTGTCTGATGCTATGTCGAGCTACAGCGCTACTTGGCCGGCGAAGATGGCGGCGAAGACGATCACGCCGAGCCAATTGTTCGACTTGAACTTGGCGAGGCAGTCGGCGGGCGAGTCAATGTCGACCGCCGCCGCCTGCCAGGCAAGCTGCGCCGCGGCCGCGGCGAGGCCGAGGGTGAACGGCCAGGCGAGCCCGGCGAGCGCGCCGGCGAGCCCGAACAACGCCACGGCGACGGCGTAGAAGACGAACAGCCACGGCCGGGTGCGCTCAGCCAGCCAGAGCGCCGACGACTTGACCCCGACGAGCGCGTCGTCCTCCTTGTCCTGGTGCGCATAGATGGTGTCGTAGCCGAGCGTCCAGGCGATGCCGCCGGCGTAGAGCGCGGCCGCCGGCCAGCCGAGCGCGCCGGTCGCCGCCGCCCAGCCCATCAGCGCTCCCCAGTTGAAGGTCAGCCCGAGCCACGCCTGCGGCCACCAGGTGACGCGCTTCATGAACGGATACGCCGCGATCAACGCCAGCGACGCGACGCCGAGCCAGATCGCCGCGGCGTTCATCTGCACGAGGATGAGCAGGCCGACGGCGAGCAGCGCGGCGAGGAAGACGAGCGCCCGGGGCACGCTGAGGTCGCCGCTCGCGAGCGGGCGCGCCGCCGTGCGCGCGACGCGGGCGTCGAAGTCGCGGTCGGCGATGTCGTTGACCACGCAGCCCGCCCCGCGCATCACCAGCGCGCCCACCCCGAACAGCGCCAACAGCCACGGGTCGGGCCAGGTCCCGGCGGCGGCGAGCGCCAGGCCCCACCAGCACGGCCACAACAGCAGCCAGGCGCCGATCGGTTTCTCGACCCGGGCGAGCTTGAGGTACGGCCGCGCGGACCGCGGCGGGTAGCGGTCGACCCAGCTCTGGGCGGTGCCGGCGCTGTCGGTCATGGTGGGATGAACTATGCGATCGCCGCCGCGGTTCCGTCAACGCGGCCCGCCGGGGCGCATGTCAGCGTTGCGTTCTCGGCGCTTGTGGCGAGTGCGGGTTTGCGTGTAAAGCTCGCTAATCCCGCGCGGGAGTGAGGGTATTCATGTCCGGACCGCCGAAATCGGCTGGCCCCGTCATCACCGACAAGCGCCAACTGGTCGAATATCTTGCCGCCGGGTGCAAGCCGCCCGAGGCGTGGCGGATCGGCACCGAGCACGAGAAGTTCGGGTTCCGGCTCGACGACGTGAGCCCGCTCCCTTACGAGGGTGAGCAAGGCATCCGCGCCGTGCTCGACCGCATGCAGCGCTTCGGCTGGGCGCCGGTGTACGAGAACGAGAACGTCATCGGCCTGACCATGGACGGCCAGGCGATCACGCTCGAGCCCGGCGGCCAGTTCGAGCTGTCGGGCGCGCCGGTCCCAGACCTGCACAAGAGCTGCGCCGAGACCCACGGCCACCTCGCCCAGGTCAAGGCGGTGGGCGGCGAGCTCGGCATCGGCTTCGTCGGCGTCGGCTTCCAACCGAAGTGGCGGCGCGAGGACATTCCGGTCATGCCCAAGGGGCGCTACGGGATCATGCGCGCCTACATGCCGACGCGCGGCAATCTCGGCCTCGACATGATGTTGCGCACCTGCACGGTGCAGGCCAACCTCGACTTCTCGGACGAGGCCGACATGGTGAAGAAGATGCGCGTCGGCGTCGGGCTGCAGCCGGTGGCGACCGCGCTGTTCGCCAATTCACCGTTCACCGACGGCCGGCCCAACGGCTACCTGAGCTACCGCAGCATGGTGTGGACCGATACCGATCCCGACCGCTGCGGCATCCTGCCCTTCGTCTTCGAGCCGGGCATGGGGTTCGAGCGCTACGTCGATCACGTGCTCGACGTGCCGATGTATTTCGTCCACCGCGATGACAGCTACATCGACGCGTCGGGCCAGTCGTTCCGCGATTTCATGGCGGGCAAGCTGCCGGCGTTGCCCGGCGAGCGCCCGACCGTGGCCGACTGGGAGGACCACCTGACGACGCTGTTCCCCGAGGTTCGGCTCAAGCGCTTCATCGAGATGCGCGGTGCCGACGGCGGCCCGTGGGACATCATCTGCGCGCTGCCGGCGCTGTGGGTGGGGCTGATCTACGACGCCGGCGTGCTCGACCAGGCGTGCGAGATGATCCGGGACTGGACGCTCGAGGACCACGAATATCTCCGCAACACGGTGCCGCGCCACGCGCTGCGCACCGAGTTCCGCGGCCGCACGATGCGCGAGCTTGCGATCGACCTGCTCGCGCTCGCCCGCGAGGGGCTCAAGCGGCGCGCGGTGCTCGACGGGAAGAAGCAGGACGAAACCCACTTCCTCGAGCCGCTCGACCGCATTGCCGAGACCGGCCAGACCCCCGCCGAGGGCCTCCTCGAGGCGTACTACGGCGATTGGGAAGGCAACGTCGAGTCGCTGTTCCACGACTGCGCGTTTTAGAGCATTATTCGTCCACCTTTGACTTCAGTCAAAGGTGAACTGCGTTCAATCGCCACGCAGGCTGCCGCCGCATAAGCGGCGGCCCCCATATGTTGCGATCAAAGGTGGCGCGGGCTGGCGTAATCCGAACGAGTGGAATCGCTCGGATTACGCTCTAGGTTCCAGCCGGCGGTCGGCCCCGGGTCGCCGAGGCCGGCCGCGCGCGGTTGATCTGGGTCAAGGCCGCGCTCGGCCGCCCCGGCTTAAGCTCGCGTCATGAACGCGGACGACTTGCTTCGATACGACCGGCGGGTGCCGCGCTACACGAGCTATCCGACCGCCGCCGACTTCACCTCCGACGTCGACGCGGCGTGCTATCGCCGATGGCTCGGCGCGCTGCCGCGCGACGCTCCCCTGTCGCTCTACGTGCATATCCCATTCTGTTCCAGCCTGTGCTGGTTCTGCGGCTGCCACACCGCGGTGGTTCGCCACTACGACCCGGTCGCCGCCTACCTCGAGCTCGTCGAGCGCGAGATCGACATGCTCGCCGACGCGCTCGGCGGGCGCGGCAGAGTGACGAATCTGCATTGGGGCGGCGGCACGCCGACGATCCTGCGCGCCGACGACGTCTGGCGCCTGACCGCCCGCCTGCGCGAGCGCTTCACGTTCGCGCCCGGGGCCGAGTTCGCGGTCGAGATCGACCCGCGCACCGTCGCGCGCGCGACCGTCGCGGCGCTGGCGGAGGCCGGGGTCACCCGCGCCCGCCGCGGCGTGCAGGACTTCGACCCC